>NZ_JASCOO010000089.1:0-16831 GCF_029959485.1 Stenotrophomonas sp. PS02301 | reverse complement strand
CCGAGGGGGCCGCCCAGGCGCTGCCCCCGCGGGCCGCCCCGGGCCGGGGGGGGGGGGCTGTCCCGACACGATGTGCACATCGTGGTCACCGCCGCCCAATGCGCCCGCGGCCACACTGAGCGCTCCTACTTACTGGAGCCGCTCCATGGCACACGCACTCAACGGCAAGCACATCGCGATCCTCGCCACCGATGGCTTCGAACAGTCCGAGCTGCAGGAACCCAAGCGCCTGCTGGAATCCTGGGGCGCCTCGGTCAAGGTGATCGCCCCCGGTGACGCCCGCACGATCCGCGGCTGGAAAGACAAGGACTGGGGCGAGGACGTCACGGTCGATGCACCGCTGAAAGGCGCGAAGGCCGGCGATTACGACGCACTGGTACTGCCCGGCGGCGTGATCAATCCCGACAAACTGCGCATCGACACCGACGCGGTCGCGCTGATCAAGGCCTTCGGCGCGGCGGGCAAGCCGGTCGCCGCGATCTGCCACGGGCCGTGGCTGCTGGTCGAGTCCGGCTTGGCCAAGGGCCGCAAGGTCACCTCGTGGCCGTCGCTGAAAACCGATCTGGGCAATGCCGGTGCCGAGTGGACCGATGCCGAAGTGGTGGTGGATGGTGGCCTGATCACCAGCCGCAAGCCGGGGGATATTCCCGCCTTCGCCGATGCGGTGGCCAAGGCATTGGCCGGTTGATCGTGTGGGCACCGACCCAGGGTCGGTGCCCACAATCGCGTTACTTGCTCAGCAACCCGGCCGGCACCAGCGCGCCGAGATCCTGGTTGAAGGTGACCACCAGCTTGCCGTTCTCCACTTGGGCCGACTGCACCTGCAGCGTGCCGAGCACCGCGGCCACGCTCGGGTCGATCTTGTAGATCGGTTCGCGCTGGGCGTAATCGGTGAGCCAGGCATTGAGCAGGCCGCGCGTACGTGAATCCAGCTTGCCGCCGTTGTTGGCCGGGGTGAAATCATCGACCGTAGGCTCCTGCAGGTGGAAGCCCTGTGTCTGCGCGTCGTAGCGCAGGCCGCTGCTCAGCTTCACTTTGCCCAGCGGCGCCGGGTTGCCGCCGGCGGTCGCCATGGCGACATCGAAGCCCAGGTCCAGCCGGCTGCCCTGCGGAAGGGTCAGCTGCGGATGGCTCATCGTCATTGCGATCAGGCCCCCCAGCGCGTTCTGCGTGCGCGGGAAGCTGCCGTCGAGGTACTGCTGCACATCGGTAGCGCCGACGGACAGCTGGCGGCCGGATACGCTGGGCGCGGCCTGCGCGCCGATGGCGGCGGCCAGCAGCACGGTGCAGGCGGCGAGGCGGGACAACAGCGGGCGAACGTTCATGGCGGCAGGCCGGGGGGAATGAGATGCCAACAATAGCGCGCGCGGCTGAATCCAGCTTTGACGTGCGCGGTCAGGATGCGATGGCGCGCCCTGCGATGCAGTCAGTTCAGCACCGGCTGGATCGAGGCGCCGTGGATTTCCCACCCGCTCCCATCCGCGCGGGGTTGCAGCCGATACCAGCCCTCGAAACGCAGTGTGCGTGTGTCGGTGCTGACCCGGATCTGGACCGGCACTTCGCGCAGCCGGGAGGGCTGGGCGGTGTCGCGTGCGATGGGCGCGCCGGTCTTGATGCGCAGCCCGCGGAAGTCGGGCAGTGCGCGAAGGGCGGCATCGTCCGGGTGGCCGCCCGGGCCGCCGCCGGTCCACTGCGCATCGGCGGTGGCGACGTCGCCCTGCGCCAATGCACTCAGATAGCGATGCACCAGCGAAGGCTCATCCAGTGCGTCCGCGGCCACTGCGCTGAGCGCGGTCGGTGCCGCGGCGGTGGGTGGGGGCGTCGGTGCACTGTGCCGAGGCGGCACGTCATCGGCGTCCGCTGCGCCTTCGGGCACCGCAGGTGACTCGGTCATGGGCGGCTGCTGCTGGCAGGAGCAGCCGTGCAGGAACAGCAGCGGAAGCAACAGGACGGCGCGGCGCATGCAGGACTCTCCCCGGAGAGCGCCGAGTGTAGCGCCACGCCCGGCGCTTGGCTCAGGGCGCGCCCTGGATCGACTCCAACGCGGCGAGCACCTCGTCCAGCTGCGGTTGCAGCACGGTGAGCGGATGGCCGGGTTCCTCGGCGTGGCGCTGGGCGAGGTCGCGCAGCAGCTGGGTGGCCACGATGGCCGCGGCACGTTCGTCACCGCTGAGCCCGGTGTTGCGCCGCGCGATTTCCAGCAGGCGCATCCAATCCTGCTGCGCACGGTGCTCCAGCTCGATGGTGCAGCGCCCGCTGCACTGAAGGCCGTCCTTTTCGATCGGGGTGACGGTGATGCGGTAACGCTGGGAAGAAGAGCTGGCCATGGCTGCCTGCGCGGTGGGGGACAAGGCCACCATAGGGCGCGAGGCGTACCGCGACGACAGGCGCGGTCGCACGCAGTGTTCCACCCTGTGCGTTCCGGTCGGTTCTGCTATGCCGAGGATCACGGCAGGGCAGGCATCTGCGCAGGAAGCAGGCGGCGCGAACGTCTTTGGAAACGCTGTGTTTCGCTAGGCACGCCGAGCCCGCAGCGACCGGCACGCCCTCGGCAACTGTCCCCAGGCCGCCGCCTGGAGATGACCAAAAAAAACGGGACGGCTTATGCCGTCCCGTTTAGGTGCTGCAGGAAGCGCGCAGATTAGAGCGCGGCGTCCTTGAGCTTCTTGAGCGGACGCACCTTCAGCTTGGTCGACGCCGGCTTGGCGGCAAACCACTGCTCTTCCTTGGTGAACGGGTTGATGCCCTTGCGCTTCGGCTTGGCCGGCACGCTGACGGTGGAGATCTTCAGCAGGCCCGGCAGGGTGAAGCTGCCCGCGCCCTTCTTGTGCACCGAAGCGGCGACGGCGCCTTCCAGCGAGGCGAGCACGGCGCGCACGTCCTTGGCGACAACGCCGGACGCTTCAACGATGTGTGCAACCAGACCAGACTTGCTCAGCACTTCCTTGATCGGCTTGGGAGCGGCCGGCTTCGCGGCTGCCTTCGTAGCGACTTTCTTTACTGCCTTCTTCGGGGCAGCCTTCTTAGCGGTCTTTGCCATGGTTTCCTGTTCCGTGAACGGTTGGTTGTTTGGTCGCGCCGAACCCCGTCGGCAAGCGAAATGTAGGGCAACTATGGGGCGCCGCCAATAGGCAGACGCATAAAAATTCGTGATTTCCACGCCCTTCGTTACCGCAGTGCATCAGGTCATAGCCAAAAAACAGGGTCCGCCCTCGCGGCGGGTGCCATCGGTCATGGACCGTCGCACCCCGACTGTCGCACGAAAACCACTTGAAAACAGCATCGATCTTGAGGGCCGATTCAGCTGGGAGCGCCACCTGCCATGCCGCTGACGGCAGCCAGACATGGCACTAACGCGGCACGGTCTAGGCTGGTCTGGTCATTCACGCCGCAGGAGATCTCACGATGGGTATTTCACGCCACGCCACCGCGCATTGGGAAGGTGACCTCAAGACAGGCAAGGGACAATTGAGCACGCCCCAGAGCGGCTTGATGGACAAAACACGCTATGCCTTCAGCAGCCGCTTCGGCGATGAGAAGGGCACCAACCCGGAAGAGCTGATCGCCGCTGCACATGCCGGCTGCTTCACGATGGCGCTGTCGGCCAAGCTCACCGAGGCCGGTTTCGTGCCCACCTCGCTGGATACCGAAGCCAAGGTGGACCTCTCGATGGAAGGTGGCCCGCAGCTGTCGCAGATCACGTTGAAGGTGAAGGCCGTGGTGCCGAACATCGAGGCCACCCAGTTCCGTGCCATCGCCGATGACGCCAAGCAGAACTGCCCGGTCTCCAAGGCGCTCAGTGCGGTACCGATCAGCCTTGAGGCCGAGCTGGCCGGCTGATCCGCGCCAGCGATTGGTGCACAGCAGATTGTGATGGGAAAGCGGCGGCCGCATAGTCGCCGCTTTCCTGTTGTGGGGTATCTGCATGCGTCCGACCGCTCTTGCCACCCTGATGGCCTGCCTGCTGGCCGGCACCGCGCAGGCCGATGTGCGCCTGCTGACCGCCGCGACCATCCATACCGGGGATCCCGACGCGCCCGCCGCCACTGCGCTGGCGTGGGATACCGACACCGGGCGCGTGCTCGCCGTTGGTGATCGGCAGGCACTGTTGACGCTGTATCCACTGGCAGCGCTGACCGACGTCGGCGAGGCCACCGTGATCCCGGGGCTGATCGATGCGCATGCACACCTGATGTTCCTGGGCGGCACGCTGATGCAGGCCGATCTCACCGGTGCGACCAGTACCCAGGACATCGTGGCGCGCCTGCAGCGCTTTGCGGCCGACAACCCCGAGGGCTGGCTGCTGGGCAGCGGCTGGGACCAGAACCGGTGGCCGGACAAGCAGTTCCCGACCGTGGCCGATCTCGACACGGCGTTCCCGGACCGACCGGTCTGGTTGGGTCGCATCGATGGTCACGCGGGCTGGGGCAACAGCGCGGCATTGCGCGCGGTCGCACGGCAGCCCGGCCAACGCGCGTTGAAGGGCAGCTGGCAGCCGGCCGGTGGTCGCATCGTGCGCGATGCGAAGGGGCAGCCGAGCGGGGTGTTCGTCGATGAAGCGATGACCCTGGTGCAGGCGGCGATCCCAACGCCCAGCGACGCAGCCCGCGAGCAGATGCTGACCCGCGCACTGGATAAAGCGGTCAGCCAAGGCCTGACCGGTGTGCACGACATGGGCGTATCGCGCGCCGATCTGGCCCTGATGCGCCGCTTCGCCGATGCCGGCACGCTGCCGCTGCGTATCGATGCGTATGCCGATGGCAATGGCGATGCGCTGGCTGATCTGTGTGCACAGGGCGCGTACCAGCATCCCGGTGGCCGCCTTGAAATGCGCGGGGTCAAGCTGTTCATGGATGGCGCGCTGGGCAGCCGCGGCGCCGCGCTGCTGGCCGACTACAGCGACGACCCGCACAACCGCGGCTTGCTGGTAACCTCGCCGGCCGAGTTTGAAACGGCGGTGCGCAAAGCCGATACCTGTCATGTCCAGGTCGCCACCCATGCGATCGGCGATCGAGGCAACCGGATCGCGCTGGACACCTACGCCAGGGTGCTGGGCGAGCGTCGCAGCAGCGATCATCGCTGGCGGATCGAGCATGCGCAGGTGGTGGCGCTGGAGGACATTCCGCGCTTTGCCCAGCTCGGCGTGATCGCCTCGATGCAACCTACCCACGCCACCTCGGACATGGGCTGGGCGCAGGATCGGGTCGGTCCCGAGCGCATCCTCGGGGCCTATGCGTGGCGGCGGATGCTGGGCTCCGGTGCCCGGCTCGCGCTGGGTTCGGACTTCCCGGTGGAACAGGTGGATCCGCGCCTGGGCCTGTATGCCGCGGTCACCCGCCAGGACCGTGCGGGCCAACCGCCGGGCGGCTGGCAGCCCGATCAGCGCCTGACCGCGGCCGAAGCGCTGCGCGGGTTCACCGCCGATGCCGCGTGGGCAGGCCATGACGAGGCCCAGGTCGGCCGGTTGCAGCCCGGCCTGCACGCGGATTTCGTCGTGCTTGATCGCGATCCGCTCAGCATCGCCCCGGCCGACCTGGCCGACCTGCAGGTGCGTTCGACCTGGGTCGATGGCGCACCGGTGTACGACACGGCGCGTTGACGCGCCGCCGCCGGGATCACCAGTCCAGCGTGCCGCGGATGACGGTCTGCACCTGGCCGCCGGACCAGACATCGCCATGGTCATCGATGCGCAGGGTCAGGCGCGCATCGTGGCCCACTTCACGGCCCTGGCTGACGACGTAGCCGTGCGCGGTGCCGGGCAGCGCATCGCGGCTGTCCAGCCACGCGGCCAGCACCGCATTGGCCGCACCGGAGGCCGCATCTTCAAAGCGACGGCCATTGCCGACGAACGCACGCACCGCCAGATCCCACGCCTGGCCATGGCTGCGTGCATAGGCGAATACCCCCATGCTGTCGGTGGCCTCGGCCAAGGTGGCCACGGCATCCCAATCCGGGGTGAGGGCGCGCAGGGCGGCCTCGTCAGCGAGTTCCACCACCCACCAGCTGCGGCCACCGGCCATGCGCGCCGGCGGCAGATTGCCCAGCGGCCAGCCCGCCAGCGCGGCCTGCAGGCGCGGGTCGGCGGCAGTGGTCACTTCGGCCACCGCGGCGCGCGGGGTACGGATCGCGATGGTGCGGGCGTCACCGCTGCCATCCACCCGCAGCGGCAGGGCACCGGCGATGCCGTCCTGGACCAGCACGCCCTCGACCGGTGCGGCCACGCCCAGCTCGAGCACGGCATGCGCGGTGCCCACGCTGGGGTGGCCGGCGAACGGAACTTCCTTCTGCGGGCTGAACATCCGGATGCCGTAGCTCGCGCCCGGGGCGGCGGGTGGGAACACGAAGGTGGTCTCCGGCAGGCGGGTCCAGCGGGCGATGGCCTGCATCGCCGTCTCGTCCAGGCCCTGTGCATCGAGCACGACGGCCAGCGGGTTGCCGGCGCCGGGGTAGGGCGAGAACACATCCAGCTGCAGGAAACGACGGGAGGTCATGGCGGGGCGCTCAACGAAAAACGGGCGGGCAGCTTACCAACCGGGGCCGCATTGCGGGCCCGGCCCCTGCAACGGGCAGGCTTGGCATAGAATCGGGGGTTCGGCCCGGCGTGCCGGGCGATCCCCCTCACTACCCAAACCTCCACCTCCATGTCAGCTTCCCCCCTTGTCGATCGCTGGATCGTACTGAAGTTCGGCGGCACCTCCGTGTCGCGTCGTCACCGCTGGGACACCATCGGCAAACTGGCGAAAAAACGGGCGGAAGAAACGGGCTCGCGCGTGCTGGTGGTGGTATCGGCGCTGTCCGGGGTGACCAACGAACTCACCGCGATCGCCGATGGCGCCGCCGACAGCCGCGACCGTGTCGCCGCGCTGGTCGCTCGCCACCGCGAATTCCTGACCGAGCTGGCGCTGGACGCCACCGCCCTAGACGTGCGTCTGGACGCGCTGGCCGGGCTGCTGGACGATCCGCGTGCCGCCGCTCGGCCGCTGGAGTGGCAGGCCGAGGTGCTGGGCCAGGGCGAACTGCTGTCCTCGACCGTCGGTGCGGCCTATCTGCGCGCCAGTGGCCTGGATTTCGGCTGGATGGATGCACGCGAGTGGCTCGATGCACTGCCGCCGCAACCCAGCCAGAGCGAGTGGTCGCAGCGCCTGTCGGTGAACTGCCAGTGGCGTGCCGAGGCCGATTGGGCCGCGCGTTTCCGCGCCCAGCCGACCCGCATGCTGATCACCCAGGGCTTCATCTCCCGCCATGCCGATGGGGGCACCGCCATCCTCGGTCGCGGCGGTTCGGATACCTCGGCGGCGTACTTCGGTGCGCTGCTCGGCGCCAGCCGCGTGGAGATCTGGACCGATGTGCCGGGCATGTTCAGCGCCAACCCGAAGGACGTGCCCGACGCGCGCCTGCTGACCCGCCTGGACTATTACGAAGCGCAGGAAATCGCGACGACCGGCGCCAAGGTGCTGCACCCGCGTTCGATCAAGCCGTGCCGCGATGCCGGCGTGCCGATGGCGATCCTGGATACCGAGCGCCCCGAGCTGCCGGGCACCAGCATCGATGGCAATGCCGCGGCGGTGCCGGGTGTGAAGGCGATCAGCCGCCGCAACGGCATCGTGCTGGTCTCGATGGAAGGCATCGGCATGTGGCAGCAGGTCGGCTTCCTGGCCGACGTGTTCGGGCTGTTCAAGAAGCACGGCCTCTCCGTGGACCTGATCGGTTCGGCCGAAACCAACGTGACCGTCTCGCTGGACCCGTCCGAAAACCTGGTCAGCACCGATGTGCTGGCCGCGCTGTCGGCCGACCTCTCGCAGATCTGCAAGGTCAAGATCATCGTGCCGTGCGCGGCGATCACGCTGGTCGGCCGCGGCATGCGCTCGATGCTGCACAAGCTCTCGGACGTGTGGGCCACCTTCGGCCGCGAACGCGTGCACATGATTTCGCAGTCGTCCAATGACTTGAACCTGACCTTTGTCATCGACGAGGCGGACGCGGACGGCCTGCTGCCGATCCTGCACGCCGAACTGATCGACAGCGGCGCGATGCCGGTGGAAGAGGGCGAAGTGTTCGGCCCGCGCTGGCGCGAAATCGCCGGCACCATCCGCCCGCGCGAAACCGCCTGGTGGCGGGGCCAGCGCGAGCACCTGCTGACGCTCGCCCAGGCCGGGACGCCGCGCTACGTCTACAACCTGCCGACGGTGCGGGCGCGTGCGCGCGCGCTGAACGCGATCAAGGCGATCGACCAGCGCTATTACGCGATCAAGGCCAACTCGCACCCGGCTATCCTGGAAGTGCTGGAGCAGGAAGGCTTCGGCCTGGAGTGCGTGTCGCACGGCGAGCTCAAGCATGTGTTCAACACCCTGCCGACGCTGTCGCCCAAGCGCGTGCTGTTCACCCCCAGCTTCGCGCCGCATGCCGAGTACGATGCCGCGTTCGCGCTGGGTGTCACCGTCACGCTGGACAACGTGGAAGCCCTGCAGCGCTGGCCGGAACTGTTCAGCAACCGCGAGCTCTGGCTGCGCGTGGATCTGGGCCGTGGCGAAGGCCACCATGCCAAGGTCCGCACCGGCGGCAAGGACTCCAAGTTCGGCCTGCCGATCGCCCGCGTGGATGAGTTCGTCCGCATCGCCGGCGAGCTGGGCACCCGCGTGGTCGGCCTGCATGCGCACCTGGGCAGCGGCGTGGAAACCGCGCAGCACTGGCGCCTGATGTGCGATGAACTGGCCGGGTTTGCCCGCCGCATCGGCAGCATCGAGACCATCGATATCGGCGGTGGCCTGCCGATCCCGTACAGCGCCGACGACGAGCCGTTCGATCTGGAGGCCTGGGCGATCGGCCTGGCCGAAGTGAAGGCCGTGCACCCGGCGTTCCGCCTGGCGATCGAACCGGGCCGCTACCTGGTGGCCGAGTCCGGCGTGCTGCTGACGCGGGCCACCCAGGTGGTGGAAAAGGACGGCATCCGCCGCGTCGGTCTGGATGCGGGCATGAACACGCTGATGCGCCCGGCGCTGTACGACGCCTGGCATGACATCGAGAACCTCAGCCGCCTGAGTGGCTACTCCGAAGCGATGTTCGATGTGGTCGGCCCGATCTGCGAATCCAGCGATGTGTTCGGCAAGCGCCGCCGCCTGCCGGCCTCGACCGCGCCGGACGATGTGATGCTGATCGCCGACGCCGGCGCGTATGGCTACGTCATGGCCAACACTTACAACCAGCGCGAGCTGCCGCGTGAGGACGTCATCGATGATGGCCCGTGATCGCTGCCTGCCGCCTTTCAAACCGGATACACCATGACTGCTTTTGATAAACACCAGGTTGCCGTTTTCCGCTTCGTCCGCTGCGAGTTCGTCGCGGACACCGGCGTGGCGCAGCTGGTCTACGCCTTCGATGACGGCCCGGAGCTGATCGAGACGGTGACCATCCCGGGCGCGCCGTTCCTGCTCGAGGATGACCGCACCGAGGCGGTGCAGCGCGCCCTGCGCCTGCTGCACCTGATGGCCGGGGTGAGCTACTACAAAGCCGGCGTGCCCGAGCAGGTGCGCATCGACAGCTACACCATTGACGCGGCCACCGCGGCACTGGTCGAGACGGTGTACCTCAACGGCCTGGGCGAATTCGCCTACCGCAATGGCCTGAACCTGCGTGGCCGCTTCCGCCTGCCGGTCGAGGGCGAAGCCTTCGCCGCACCGGCGCTGGGCCTGCGCGAACACGCGCTGGTCGCCATCGGCGGCGGCAAGGATTCGCTGGTCAGCATCGAAGCGCTGCGCAGCCTGGGTATCGCCGAAACGGTCACCTGGATTGGCGGTTCGCAGCTGATCCGTGCCTGCGCCGAGCGCACCGGCCTGCCGATCCTCAACATCGGCCGCACGCTGGCCCCGGAGCTGTTCGAGCTCAACCGCCAAGGCGCCTGGAATGGCCATATCCCGGTCACCGCGGTGAACTCGGCGATCCTGGTGCTGGCCGCGCTGCTGCAGGGCGTGGACCAGGTGGTGTTCTCCAACGAACGCTCGGCCAGCTATGGCAGCCAGATTCCGGGCACCGGCGAGGTCAACCACCAGTGGTCCAAGGGCTGGGCGTTCGAACAGGCTTTCGGTGAGCACCTGGAACGCCACGTCGCGGCGGACCTGCATTACTACTCGCTGCTGCGCCCGCTCTCGGAGCTGGCGGTGGCGCGTCAGTTTGCCAAGAGCGATGTCTACGACGCGCATTTCTCCAGCTGCAACCGCAACTTCCACATCCTGGGCGAGCGCCCGGTGAACCGCTGGTGCGGCGTCTGCCCGAAGTGCCACTTCGTGTTCCTGGCGCTGGCCCCGTTCATGCCCAAGATGCGGCTGGTCGGCATCTTCGGCCGCAACCTGCTCGACGATATCGAGCAGGCCCCGGGCTTCGATGCGCTGCTGGAGTTCCAGGACCACAAGCCGTTCGAGTGCGTGGGCGAAGGCCGCGAATCGCGCGCTGCGATGGCGACCCTGGCCGCGCGCCCGGAATGGAATGAAGACGCGCTGGTGAAGCGCTTCGTCCACGAGATCCGCCCGCAGCTGGATGCCACGGAACTGCAGATCGAACCGCTGCTGGCGCTGGAAGGCGAACACCGCATTCCTCCGGCGATCTGGGAGCGTCTGCGTGCGAATTTCGCAGCTTGAAGGCAAGCGCGTTGCGTTGTGGGGCTGGGGACGTGAGGGGCGCGCGGCGTTCCGCGTCCTGCAGCAGCGGCTGCCGTCGCTGCCGCTGACCCTGTTCTGCCCCGAGGCCGAGGCCGCCGGTGCGCGTGAGGAAACCCAGGGTGCGCTGACGGTTCGTTCGGATGTCACCGGCGTGGCGCTGGCCGCCTTCGAGGCGGTGATCAAGTCGCCGGGCATCAGCCCATATGGGGAAGCTGCGTTGCACGCCACCACGCAGGGCACGCAGTTCATTGGCGGCACCTCGCTTTGGTTCGCCGAGCACGCCGCTGCCGACGGCATCGTGCACGACACCGTGTGCGTGACCGGCACCAAGGGCAAGAGCACCACCACCGCGCTGCTGGCGCATCTGCTGCGCGCCTCGGGTGCGCGCACCGGGCTGATCGGCAACATCGGCCTGCCGCTGCTGGAAGTGCTGGCCCCGCAGCCGGTGCCGCAGTACTGGGCAGTGGAACTGTCCAGCTACCAGACCGGCGAGGTCGCGCGCAGTGGCACGCACCCGCAGGTCGCCATCGTGCTGAACCTGTTCCCCGAGCACCTGGATTGGCACGGCAGCGAAGCACGCTACATCGACGACAAGCTGCAGCTGGTGACCGGGGCCGCGCCGCGGACCGCGGTGCTCAACGCGGCCGACCCGCACCTGGCGGGGTTGTCGTTGCCGGAGAGCGAGGTCATCTGGTTCAACCAGCCGTTGGGCTGGCACATGCGCGGCGATGTCGTGCATCGCGGCGAGCAGGCCGTGTTCGACACCTCACACACGCCGCTGCCCGGCCGACACAACCGCGGCAACCTGTGCGCGGTGCTGGCGGCGATCGAGGCGCTGGGCCTGGACGCGGTGGCACTGGCCCCGGCGGTGCAGGACTTCCGCCCGCTCCCCAACCGCCTGCAGACCATCGGTACGCGTGAGGGGATCACCTTCGTCAACGATTCGATCAGCACCACGCCGCACGCAAGTCTGGCGGCGCTGGAGTGCTTCGCCGGTCGCCGCATCGCGCTGCTGGTGGGCGGGCATGATCGTGGCCTGGACTGGCACGACTTCGTCGCGCACATGGCGCACGACGTGCCTCCGGTGGAGATCGTCACGATGGGCGCCAACGGCCCGCGCATCCACGCGCTGCTGCAGCCGTTGGCCGATGCAGGCCGTTTCGGTCTGCATGCCGCCGCCGATCTGCCCGAGGCCATGCGGCTGGCGCAGGTCGCGCTTGGCGGGCAGGGCGGGGTGGTGCTGTTGTCGCCGGGTGCGCCGAGCTACGGCGTGTACCGCGACTACGTCGCCCGTGGCCGCCATTTCGCCGAACTGGCCGGCTTTGATCCGGACCAGATCACCGCGATTCCGGGCATCGGGATCGCCTGATCTGCTCTACCCCGGGGCGACGCGGGATACGTCATCCACCCTGGTTACGCCGGTGATGCAGGCATCAGGCTTCTTCTTCATCGATGAACGCGTAGTTCCCGTCGATGAGCTGCTGCAGATAGACATCGAAGCTCGGCGCGATCACCCGGTAGCTGTCCGGGTCGTGCAGGTAGCGCACCACCTGGCCGGCCGTGCCGCCCGGTGCGGGATCGAAATCCAGATACAGCACCGAGGTGCCACCGTTGTTCATGCAGTGCGAGAAGCACAGGCGCTTGCCCATCGGCAGATCCGCGTCAATGCCCTCGCCAAGAATCTCGGGGTCTTCCTCCAGCCACTCCTCGTAGATCGAGCGGATGCTGTCATCCCACTGCGCGCTGTCCTCGAATACCTGCGCTACCGAGCGCAGGAAGTAGGGGTAGTGCCCCTCCTCGACATCCGAGCCCAGCATCAGCACCACCGCCTCGCCACCCGGGTAGGTGCGGAAATGCGTGCCATCGACCCGCCCCAGCAGCGCCACCAGGCTCTCGGGCACCTGCGGCCAGCGCTCGCGCAGGCGCGCCAGATCGGCCGTGCTGGCGCCCTCGACCCAGGCCCACATCCGCGCATCATCTTCGGGCAGGCGCGGCACCAGGCCGGAAAGGAAGCGGTCGACAAGGCTCATGAGGGGTTCCATGCACAGGGGCCGGCCAGCCTGCCATAACAGGGACGGAGGTAGTTAATTCAGATGAGGTCGGGCGCGGCCGGCCTGTCAGATCACGGGGTCGCACGTCGCGCCGGCGCGTCTACACGGTCCCGTCAGCCGACCGTCATACACTCGGGGCTCTTTCTGTCGGGAGCAGGCGCATGAACACGCAATGGCGGTGGGGTGCAGCGGTACTGTTGGGCATGACGGCGCTGCCCGCGCTGGCGGCGATGCAGGCCAAGCCGGTGGAGTGGACCCAGGATGGCACCACCTTCAGCGGGGTGCTGGTCTATGACGACAGTGACAACGACAAACGCCCGGGCCTGGTGATGGTGCCCAACTGGAAGGGCGTCAACGAGTCGGCCATCGCCAAGGCCAAGCAGCTGGCCGGCGATGACTACGTGGTGCTGGTGGCCGATGTGTACGGCAAGGGCGTGCGCCCGAAGACCGATGCCGAGGCGGGTCCGGTGGCGACCAAGCTGCGCAATGACCGCCCCGTGCTGCGGGCGCGTGCGCTCAAGGCGATCGAGGTGCTGAAGGCGCAGGCCGGCAAAGCACCGCTGGATGCGAGCCGGATCGGCGCGGTCGGGTTCTGCTTCGGCGGCACCACGGTGCTGGAGATGGCACGCGCCGGTGCGCCGCTGGCCGGTGTGGTCAGCCTGCACGGCGGGCTGGGCTCGCCGCTGCCGGCCAAGGCCGGTGGCACCCATCCCTCCGTGCTGGTACTCAATGGCGCCGACGACAAGAGCGTGAGCAAGGACGACATCGCCAGCTTCGAGCAGGAAATGAATGCTGCGAAGGTGGACTGGGAGTTCACCAACTACAGCGGCGCGGTGCACTGCTTTGCCGAGTCGGATGCGAACAGTCCGCCGGGGTGCCAGTACAACGAACGCGCGGCCAAGCGCGCGTGGAAGGCGCTGGACGAGTTCTTCGAGGAGCGGTTCGAGACGACACGCCGGTAGGTGCCGACCGTTGGTCGGCACGCCTCCGGTCAATGCGAGCGCTGCACCGCGTAACGGGCCAGCCCGCGAAGAGCGGCCACGGCATCGTTGTCGGCCAGGCCGTCGAGCGCACGCTCGGCGGCATCGGCGTATTCCTCGGCACGGGCGCGGCTGTAGTCCAGCCCGCCGGTAGCGTGGATGGCCGCCAGCACCTCGGGCATCGCCTCGGCGTCACCGTTCTGCACGATCTCGCGCAGGCGCTCGCGGGTGGTGGCATCGGAATGCGCCATCGCGTGGATCAGCGGCAGGGTGGCCTTGCCCTCGGCAAGGTCGTCGCCCAGGTTCTTGCCCAGCTCCTCGGCATTGGCCGAGTAGTCCAGCACGTCGTCGGCGATCTGGAAGGCGTAGCCCAACGCCATGCCGTAGTCGTACAGCGCCTGCTGGGTGGCTTCGTCCACGCCGCTGGCCAGCGCGCCCAGGCGGGTGCCGGCGGCGAACAGCACCGCGGTCTTGCGCTCGATCACGCGCAGATAGGCCGCTTCGTCCGTATCCGGGTTGTGGACATGCAGCAGCTGCAGCACCTCACCCTCGGCGATCCGGTTGGTGGTATCGGCGAGGATCCGCATGACCGGCATGCGGTCCAGTTCGACCATCAGCTGGAAGCTGCGCGAGTACAGGAAATCCCCGACCAGGACGCTTGGGGCATTGCCCCACAGCGCATTGGCGGTGCTGCGGCCGCGGCGCAGGCTGGATTCGTCCACCACGTCGTCATGCAGCAGGGTCGAGGTGTGGATGAACTCGATGATTGCCGCCAGCTGATGGTGTTCCGGGCCGGCCTGGCCGACCGCGTGGCCGGCCAGCATCACCAGCATCGGGCGCAGGCGCTTGCCGCCGGCCGAGATGATGTGGTCGGCGATCTGGTTGATCAGCACGACATCCGAGGACAGTCGGCGACGAATCAGCGCATCGACGGCGTCCATGTCGGGCGCGGCGAGCGTCTGGATCTGGGGCAGGCCCAGCGCGGGGCGGGTGTCTTCGGTGATGGTCATGCGGTCTGACTTTCAGGCTTGGGCGGAATTATAGGCGGTGCGGTCGTATTCCGCCCGCGAAGACGCGCCGGTGGTCCGGTCAAGGCGCGGGGCAGGGCGCCGGATCGTGCCGACCTTGGCCGCCGGCGCCCGGGGCCCTGCTGGGCGAAGCGCCGCCTGACCGGGCGCCCGGAACGCCCCGCGCACCGCGATCCGGCGTGAATACGTATGCAGGCAACCCCACCGCTGGAGGCGCCCCGCTAAGCTTGTCGGGTTCGTTTCTGGCCCCCTCGCGGGTGCCGTGGAAGCCCGAAGGGGGGCCCCAATGTCGCAGTCTCCATGGTGGCGCGGTGCCGTCATCTATCAGATCTACCCGCGCAGTTTCCTGGACGCCAACGGCGATGGCGTGGGCGACCTGCCCGGCATCATCGAGCGCCTGGACTATGTCGCCGCGCTGGGCGTCGACGCGATCTGGGTGTCGCCGTTCTTCAAATCGCCGATGGCCGACTTCGGCTATGACATCGCCGACCACCACGACGTCGATCCGTTGTTCGGCACGCTGGCCGATTTCGACCAGCTGCTGGCCAAGGCGCATGAGCTGGGTTTGAAGGTGATGATCGACCAGGTGTTCAGCCATACCTCGATCGACCACGCCTGGTTCCAGGAGAGCCGGCAGGACCGCACCAATCCCAAGGCGGACTGGTACGTGTGGGCCGACCCGCGCGAAGACGGCACCCCGCCCAACAACTGGATGTCGATCTTCGGGGGCGTGGCCTGGCAGTGGGAGCCGCGGCGCGAGCAGTATTTCCTGCACAACTTCCTGGCCGACCAGCCCGACCTGAACTTCCACAACCCGGCGGTGCAGCAGGCCACGTTGGATTACGTGCGGTTCTGGCTCGACCGTGGCGTGGATGGCTTCCGCCTGGATTCGATCAACTTCTGCTTCCACGATGCACAGCTGCGTGACAATCCAGCCAAGCCGCTGGAAAAGCGCCTCGGCCGTGGCTTCAGCGCGGACAATCCGTACGCCTACCAGTACCACTACTACAACAACACGCAGCCCGAGAACATCGGCTTCATCGAGCAGCTGCGCGTGCTGTTGGACGCGTACCCGGGATCGGTCAGCCTGGGGGAAATTTCCGCGGAAGATTCGCTGGCGACTACGGCCGAATACACCGCGCCGGGCCGCCTGCACATGGGCTACAGCTTCGAACTGCTGGTGAAGGATTTCAGCGCCGGTTACATCCGCGACACCGTGTCGCGGCTGGAAGCGACGATGACCGAAGGCTGGCCGTGCTGGGCGATCTCCAACCACGATGTGGAGCGCGCGGTGACGCGCTGGGGCGGTCATCCGGCACAGCCGCGCCTTGCGCGCATGCTGGTGGCGATGCTGTGCTCGCTGCGCGGTTCGATCTGCCTGTACCAGGGCGAGGAGCTGGGACTGGGCGAGGCGGACGTGCCGTTCGAGGCGCTGCAGGATCCTTACGGCATTACGTTCTGGCCGAACTTCAAGGGCCGCGACGGTTGCCGTACGCCGATGCCGTGGCTGGATGCGCCGAAGGCGGGCTTCACGACGGGTGAGCCGTGGCTGCCGATTCCGGCGGAGCATCAGGCTGCGTCGGTGGCGACGCAGGAACAGGATCCGCACTCGGTGTTGAGCGCGTTCCGTCAGTTCCTGGCGTGGCGGCGGACGATGCCGACGCTGTTGGTGGGCGACATCCGTTTTCTTGCGTGCGCCGAGCCGGTGTTGATGTTCGAGCGTGTGCACGGGGAGGAGACGTTGCTGTTGGCGTTCAATCTTTCGGCGGATTCGGTGCGGGCTGCGTTGCCGGTGGGTGAGTGGCAGGCGGTACATGTGCCGGGTCCGGACGTGGGCGAGGTTGTTGGTAATGAGCTGGTGTTGCCGGCGCAGTCGATGTATTGCGCGCGACGCGGCTGATCGGTGTTCCGGTGGTATTGAGAGGGCGGGGCCAGGTGCCTCGCCCTTTTTTTGTCTTGCGTTCGTGCGTTGGGGTACAGCCACAGCCACAGCCACAGCACTCGGGGCTGTAAACGTGCTGGTTTGGGCGGGCAGGGGTGGGTCAGCGGGACCCGCTGCAAGTACGTCCATGTAAGCTCGTATGCCGCCATCCATGGCGGCATACGGTCCCGCCCACCCC
>NZ_JASCOO010000088.1:0-16879 GCF_029959485.1 Stenotrophomonas sp. PS02301 | reverse complement strand
CGCCGCACCGGAAGACAGTGTCTGCGCCACCAGCGCGGCACCGGTAGCCGCGTTCATTGCCCCCTGCGCCTGCAGCTCGCCAATGCCCATCGCCCCGCCGCTGCGAAGCTGCGCATCGCCGCCGACCATGGCAGTACGCATATCCAGCGCCCCGGCCGCCGCAACGTCCAGCGACTGCCCGATCACCGCCTGGGCCAGGCGTACATCCGCATCGCCTTCGAGGCGCGCATCGCCATCGGCCACCAGATCGCCGATGGCGAGCAGCCCACCTGCCGTGGCGGCCAGATCGCCCCCGCTGCGCAGCTGCTGAACATCCAACGCACCCGACACCTCCAACTGCATCGCCGCGCCGGAAGACAGTGTCTGCGCCACCAGCGCGGCACCGGTAGCCGCGCTCATTGCGCCCTGCGCCTGCAGCTCGCCAATGCCCATCGCCCCGCCGCTGCGAAGTTGCGCATCGCCGCCGACCGTGGCAGTACGCATATCCAGCGCCCCGGCCGCCGCCACGTTCAGCGACTGCCCGATCACCGCCTGGGCCAGGCGTACATCCGCGTCGCCTTCAAGGCGCGCATCGCCATCGGCCACCAGATCGCCGATGGCGAGCAGCCCACCTGCCGTGGCGGCCAGATCGCCCCCGCTGCGCAGCTGCTGCACATCCATCGCACCCGACGCCTCCAACTGCATCGCCGCGCCGGAAGACAGCGTCTGCGCTACCAGCGCAGTACCGCTAGCCGCGCTCATGGTGCCCTGCGCCTGCAGTTCGCCAATGCCCATCGCCCCGCCGCTGCGAAGCTGCGCATCGCCACCGATCCTGCCTTGGCCCAGGGTAAGTCCGCCGGCGCTGGTCACGACGGCATCCGCGCCAGCCTCCAGGTAACCGATGTCGGCGGAGGCCGTCGCCAGCCGGACATCGGTTGCCGCATCCAGCAGATCCGCCTGCAGGTGCGCGTCACTGTGCAGCAACAGCGCACCCGATGCGGCAACCACGTCACCCACAGCACCCCCGTTGGGGAGGCGCAGGTGGATGTCACCGTGATCGCTGCGTGCCAGGACAAGCCGGCCGACATCGACCGTGAGGGCCTGCGCGTCACTGCCGATTCCGTCGCCCGCCTGCAGGCTGGCCAGCACGTGACTGCCGCCACCGACATTGACCGCGGCATCCCCATTGGAGTGGATACGACCGTCCGCCTCGAGCATCACGTTGCCGGTGGCCGCGGTACCGGTCACGGCCAGCTGGCCCACGCTGATATCCGCGCTGGAACGCACCGCGACCACCCGGCCAGCACTCAACTGGCTTCCGGCGCCCATCGCGAAGCCGCCCGCGTCGATCTGCACGCTGTCGCCGGCGCTGACCTGCGCGCCTGCCGCCAGCGATGTGGCCTGCAGCGAGAGCAGCTGCAGGACCTGGTCAATGGCGGCATCGCCCAACTGCAGGCCGCCGCCCGCGGCGACATTGGCGGATGCTGCGCGCAGGTTGCCGATGCGGACATCCCCCATCGGGGCGCTGACAATCGCGTCCCCCGCGGCCTGCACCGAAGCCAGGTCGGCACCGTTGTACCCGGTGGCGCCCAGATCGCCACCGGCCTGCAAACGCACTGCGCTCAGCTTGCCCGCCGTGCTCAAAAGCTGCAGGTCGCCCCCTGCGGTAAGCGTGCCGATCGGCATATCCACGTCGCTGGAAAGACGCACCTCGCCCCCTGCCGCGCCATCCAGCCGACCGCCGGCAACGATGCGCACGGCCAGCGAACCGCCGTCCTCGTCGCGGATGTCGTCGCGCACGGCGAGCTGGATGTCGCGCCCGGTCAGCGTGCTCACGCCCTTCAGGTACGACAGCAGGCTGCCGCCGCCGACGTCCAGTACGACGTCCTGGTTCGCCCTCACCAGGCCGATACGCAGGTTCCCGTTCTGCTGGGCCAAGCGCACGTGTTCACCGGCGTTGGCCAGCAGCAGGCGGCCGTTGATCTGCACACGCAGCGGCTGACCATCGTGGCCCATGATGCTGCGCAGGGCGCTCAGGCTGAGGTCCTTGCCGACCCTCAGAGTCGCACCGGCCGCACTGCCACCGGTATCGGTGATATCGCCGTCACTGCCGATACGTACATCGCCACCGGCGTCGAAGCTGTTCAGCGCCAGTGACGTGCTGCCATGCAGGTAGGCATCGCCCCCCACATCGGCCTCGATCCCGCCCGTGGCTGCCAGCACCACCGGAGCCGTGCTGCGGATGCGCAGCGAGACCACCACGGCACCGCCGCGCACCTGATCGGGCGTGAGCACATTGCCGGCCGCGTCGAGCATCTGCACATCGCCCGGCGTGGTCGCAAGCCGCATGGCCAGCATCGCCTCGGCACTGAGGTTGCCGCTGTTCACGTCGGCCAGGCTGACCGTGTATTCCTTGTCCAGCCGGCCCAGGTCATCGCGGGCATGCAGGCTGACATTGCGCCCGATGATCACCGGTTCGGCATTCAGGGCTGAACCGGTGGAGGGTTCCAGCGCATTGGCGTTGAACACGTAGCGCAGCTGGTCCTGGCTCCACTGTGAGTCAGCCGTCATGCCATCAAGAAGCGCTGCCTTGCGTGCCGCGACCATCGCGCTGTCGCCACCGCTGGCAGCCAGCTCATAGCGGTACCCCGCGTTGAAGGACGCGAAGATCGCTTCCTGCTGCCAGCCGCTGCCGAAGGCGTCGGTGAACACCGTTCCCAGACGGTTGAAGCGCTCGGCGAGGTAGTCACTTACCCCTGCATCGTCCAGGCTTCCGCCCCGCGCGGCTTCTGCCATGGAGCGGAACAGGTTGATGGCAGTGCCACCGGCCAGGTAGCGCCCATCGACGACACTGCCCAGCGCGTGGAGCTGGAAGTACTCGGCGTAGCTGGCGTCGACCTGGCTCTGGTAGCTGACGATCGACTGCTGGCCGCCGCCCTGGAACAGCTTGAGGTTGTCGCGCAGGCTGGCCAGCTGCGCTTCGTTGAGGAAGCTGGACGAGGCGCGCTGGGCGCCGCTGTAGATCGAGCCCGAGGGTGCCTCGATCAGCACGTCACCGGCCAGCGACTCGATGCGCTGTACCCAGAAGTCGCCGCCGAGGTCGCGCAGCGCGATGTCACCGGTCGCCCGCGCCGAGATGAGCCCACCCTCCAGCACGCCGTCGCTGCGGGTACGCTCGCCGGCATCGACCACCAGGGGCCGGGAGAGCGAGCCGATGGCACCGTAGACGCTGTCCAGGGTGATGTCGGCACCGATGATCGACGCAGCATTGCCGGTGGCCGCACCTTCAATGTCGTACTTGGCGCGCAGCCACACATCGCCATGGCCGGTGCCACTGCCGGCGTTGATCAGCACCTTGGCTGCCGAATCCACGTCCAGCGCAATGTCACCGCCCGCACGGGCCACCAGGTTGCCGGCAGCCACGGTGGCGCCGTTGGCGTTGGTGTAGGACACCATCTGGACATCCAGCGGGTTGGCGGCTTCGCCGGCCTGTGCGCCGACAATGCTGCCGATGCTGCCGGCCGCGTCGAGGGTAAGCTGGTTCGTGATGATCCTGGCGTCACGCGATGCGCTGACGATGCTGCCGTTCTCGCTGGTCAGGAAGGTCCGGCCATCGGTGTTCTTCAGAACACCATTGATACGGATGGTCTGGCCGGAGTCGACGTCGAGCAGGCCTGCATCGTTGGCGCTGAAGTTGATGCCGATCCGGTTGTCGGCCTTGGCCGTGTTGGTGACGACCAGCGTGCCACTGCGCGGAGCGCGCTGGTACCAGCTCGTGCGCCACGTGCCGCCGTCATCGAACTCATTACTGCCGGGGAACCCGTAGTTGTAGCGGCAGCCACTTTCGTTCTTCTTTTCGCAGCGGTAGTTGACGCGCGAATTGAGGTTGCTGCCGAAGTCGCCGGTCAACTGTGACTCGAACACCGCCACGCCGCCTGCCTTGTTGCCGTACGTGACGCTGGAAGTTTCCCACTGCTGGCCGTTGAAGACGGTGTTGTTGTCCCTGTCCACCCAGCGCCAGTTCTCAGCAGTAAGCACGCCGTTGTCGGACTGGATGTTGCGCGCGATGCGGGCCGTCTGTGTCCAACTCGCAAACATGCCGGCGCGCGGGTCATACGCGGTCGTGTTGCTGAGGGCCGATACTCCGGGGGCATCCCAGTTCAGGGCATTCACTCCGCCCTGATAGCCCTTCACGTTGCCGTTGCCGTCGCGCAGATACCACGACGCGGTATTGAGCTCACGGTCGCGGATGGTGATCTGCCCGGGCGCCCCGTTGCCGACCAGGATGTTGCCAAGCTGCAGGCCCACATCGGCCAGGCCATTGTTGATGACCACCGAGCCCTTGCCACTGACCACATTGAGCGAGCCGGCGGTGGATGTGCTGACGATGCGGCCATCGAGGTAGATCGAACCGCCACCGTTGGCCGAAATGTCCGGCACGATGAACTGGCGGTTGAGCGAATCGTATTTCAGGGCGATGCGGGAAGAACCTGCGCCGGATTTCGCCACGAACATGGCAGGCACATCGAAGATGCCCTTGCTGGCCTGGTTGTCCTTGCCGTCGATCCAGGCGCGCAACGCGCTGCTTTCGACCAGGATTGCCGAGTAATCCACCGGCCGGCCGGCCTTCAGCGCGACATTGACGTCGATGTAGTTGGCCGTGATCTTGATGCCACTGCCGGCGTTCACACCGCTGCCCGTGCTGGGCACCTGGCCAAGGCTGGCGTTGCTGACGTCGTCGGGCTGCGTGGTGAGAAGGGTGCGCAGATTCCGGGCATTCACCTTTGGCAGGTAATTGGTGTCCTTGTGGCTGTACCGCGATACCACGCCACCGTCGTAATACTGCCCACCCAGCGCTGAAGCGGTGCAGTCCTTGTCGCCGATGCGATAGCGGCATGCACCAAACACCAGGATGCTGGGGTTGTTGACGTCGTTACCGGTGCCATACAGCAGATAGTCGGTCAAGCTCATGCCAGCGGCGGCGGCCGCTGCGCCGTACTTCGCGTTGGCGATGTACGCCGCGGCGTCGTCGGCATTGGTGATGCCAGATGCCACGCTGTGGCGTGCCCACAGCGCGCTCACCACACTGCCGTACCAGTTTTCCGAGCCCCGGTTGTAGCCGACCTCACCGTTGGGCGCATTGATCGTCACGCTTTCGGCGAGCTGCTCGCCCCAGCTCTGGATGTTGCCGAGCGCGTTGTACATGTCCAGCTCGCCGCCCGTGACCGAGATCAGCCCGCCCGCACCGATCGCAGCGGTGCCGGTGGTCGCCTCGTTGCGGATGCTCACCAGCGCATTGCTCTGGCCCGGGTTCTGGCTGACGCCGATGCCCAAGGCCTGGTTGCTGTTGCCGGTGAACAGCACGTTGCCGCCGCTGTACTCCGGTACCAGGATGTCCCCGGCCAGCAGCAGGTTGTCGGTACTGCGGTTGGTGATGGTGATCTTCGGCGCGCCCTTGGCGGTGACCGAGCCGCCACCGCGGATGTTGCGGCCATACAGGATCACATCGCCGCCGGCCGCATACAGGTCGCCGATGGTGTGCGTGTAGAGCGCGTTGCCGGCGATGGCATCGAAATCGTGGATGCCCGACGCGTTCAGTCGCGCCTTCAGCGCGCTGCTGAGCTCGCGCTGGGTATCGAACGGCAGCACATCGCCGCCCGCGCCGCTGCTGGTCAGCTTGCCATTGGCATCGATCAGGATATCCAGCACGTTGTAGCGCCCGGCAACGACGCGGCCATCGATCAGCACATCACCGCGGGTGCTGCCACCACTGCGGCTGTCGCGCACGGTGACGGGAATGAACCCTAACTGGTAGCCGGTGGCGGCGCCATCGGCGTTGCGGAAGACATTTTCACCGTAGGCACCGAGCGACACGAATGCGCCGCTGAGCAGCTCACTGCCCGCAGCCAGAGCGGTGCTCGCGTTGCTGTCCACCGTGGAGGACGCCGAGGAATCCGGCACCGCGATCAGCCCGCGGCTGTACCCCTGCGAGACCGCATTGGCGGCCAGCCGTGAGGTCCAGCCATTCATGCCGTCCTGGCCAGCGGAGACGAAAGCGTTGTGCAGCGATTCCAGCTTCGCGCCGCGGCCGACATTGACCTGCTGGTCCATTGCCAGCGCCACGTCCGCGTCGGAGATGCCGACCGCGGCCAGCACACCCCAGGTGTTCACCAGCGCGGTGGCGCCGATGTCGGTCGCGGCGTAGGTGCCGACGTTGAGCATGTAGCTGCTCTGCAGGCGCGCGTCATCGCCGATGTTCACGCGGTTGCCGAGCACCGCATTGGTGCGTGCTTTGACCACGGCGGCATTGATCGCCCCGCCGGTGGTCAGCCCCGCCCGGTCATCGGTGTTCGCACGGGTGTTTGCCACGATGTCCAGCGCGCCACCATCGCCCGGCGTCGGTGCGACACCGGCACGCAGCAGGGCGCCCTTGCCGATATCGATGGTGCTGCTGCCATCCAGCCGGGTGACCACCTGTGCGGCACTGCCACTGAGGACACCGCCGCCGGCCGCGCTGGCGGCAAGCTCGCTGCCCAGCGTGCCGGTGTAGTTGTTATCGGTGCGCAGCACCAGCGATCCGGCCGAGACAATCTGGGCATCCTCGTCCACCAGCAGCCCGACGGTCGCGTCCGCACGGTTGCTCACGTTGGCGCCACTGGCGTTGAGGACGCCTGCGCTGGTGCTGTTCGCGCTGCCCGCGTAGTGGCTGTCGTGCAGCGCCCGGGCGTCAAGGCGACTGACATCCAGCACGGCGTTGCGGCCGATGGACAATTGCGTGGTGCTGCCGGTGTGCGTCGCTGCCAGCGCCGCGTTGCCCGCAATGAGCCCGCCGGTGCCCGCCGTGGCGTTGGCGCGATTCTCGTCCTTGCCGCTGGCGGCGAGCGTGGTGTTGCCTGCGTACAGCAGGCTCCCGGCCCCCACGGTGACGCCGGTGGTCGCCGCGGAACGCGCGTTGGCATCGACGACGCCAGCGGCCAGCAGCCCCGCCACGCTCAACCCGGTGGCATCGGCATGCTGATTGCTGTTGTTGACTGCGCGCATCGCGATCGTGCCGCCGCGCGCGTAGTCGGTGATGTTGTTGATGGAATAGGCCTCACCCTGCACCACCACGTTGGACCCAAGCGCTGCCTGCACCGCGTTGGTACTGGCAGCGGTGGCGAAGGCGCCGGCGCCGGCCAGATACAGGCCACCGGAACCGGCGACCGCGCGTGCATCCACGCTCCCGCCGTGGACGCTGGCCAGGACATCCAGCCCACCGCGGTTGGACAGCACCACACCATTGCCTACATGGGCGTCCACCTTGGCACGGGAGGTGGCATCAGCGACCGCCGCACCGACCGCCAGCCCGCCGGCCAGTGCAGCACCGAAGGCCTCGGCCGAGACCTGCGGGGTGGCCTCGGCATGCACCTCAATGCTGCCGCCCACCCCGGATACGCGTGTCCGCTCGCCCAGCCAGGCGCGCACGTCGGAGCCATCGTCGGCCAGTGCGACGGCGGCGCTGACGCCGGCCAACACGCCACCGGCCGCACCCCACGCGCCTGCATGCGCGCCGCCCAGCGAGCTGGCGGCGAAGGTCACGTTGCCAAAGCCGGCCAAGGTACTGTCGTTGTGCAACCACGCCTGGACGTTGGCGTTGCGTGCCGCGGTTGCAACGACCGCACCGGCCGCGAGTGCACCGGCCGCCATGCCGGTGGCTGTCACATCCAGCGTGCTGGCATCGCTGGCACGGACCGCAAGACCCTGGCCCTGGCTGCCTGCCTGCAGGTCACCGGCCACCGTGGCCGATACCGTCTGTTCCAGGCGCGCCAAGCCGATGGCCGCACCGACGCCCACCAGGCCGGCACCGCCGGCATAGACGTCCAGACTTGCGGCCTTGCCTGCGCTGCCGTCGCCGGCGTTGGCGAGCACCGCGATGGAACCGGCCCGCGTGGTGTTCGCCGCCAGCACCGCCTCGGTGCTGCCATACAGGCCGGTCATGCCGAATGCGCCGCCCACCCCGAGGCCACCGGCGCCGAGGCCACCGACCGTGTTGCGGCTGCTCATCAGGGTCTGCGCGCTCACCTCAAGCGCGCGTGCCTGCACGCTGCCGCCACGGATGCTGGCGCTCACCAGGTCCCCACGACCCTGCAGACTGCCGATGTCCACCTGGGCGCGGCTGTTCAGCGCGCCCGCGCCCTGCCCCCCCAGGGTGCCGTCCAGCGCGGCGGCGTCGATCTTCTGGCCATTGCCCAGCTGCTTCAGGCTGGCAAAGGTGCCCCCCAGTTCCGTATCACTGTCACCGCGGTCGCCAATGCCGGCCAGCAGCAGCCCGGCAGCGCCGCCGATGCCGGTGGTGGCGCCCACGCCAGCCGTCACGGTGACCATGTCCACCGCGCGATCGGAGACGGCATTCACATCGATGCTGCCCGTGGTCGACAGCGTGCTGTCTTCCACGGTGGCCTTGACGGTGCTGCCAAGAATGGCCACCGAGGCGCCCGCACCTACACCGCTGCCGGCGATGCCCACGCCCACCGCACCGGAGTACGCGGACAGCCGCAGGATATCCTCGGCCACCACCGCCATATCGGTGGCATCCACCGAGGCCTGGGTGACCAGCGCACGGGTGTCGTTCTGCAGCAGGTGCACCTGTGCCATGCCGGCGATGCCGGCGGCGCCGGCACCCGCGCCGCTCACCGCCACGCCGTTGAAATCGGAGCGGCTGCGCGCGTTCACGTCGAGGTCGCGTGACACGAAAATGTTGGTCGCGCGCCCACGTTCGCCCACCTGCGCCAGCGTGGTTGCGGTGCCCATGTTGACCAGCGCGGTGCCGGCCACCGCCGCGCCACCCCCGACGGCGCCTGCGCCGCCCACCAGCGAGGCGGCGTTGTCGCTGTTGGCGTTGACCGCCAGGGAGCCCGCCCGCAGGGTGCCGCCCAGCACGCTTGCGCGGGTATCGGTGGTGAAATTGTTGACCACGCCGGTGGCGGCGCCGCCGGTCAGGCCTGCGGCCGCGCCGACCACGATCGCCAGCGCGTTCTGGCTTGCATTGGCCTCCACGGTCACCGCGTCGGCAGCCGACAGGGTGACGCCCTCGATGCTGGCGCTGGCGTGGCTGTCGAACAGGTTGGTCGAGAGCGCGCCCGCCCCCGAGAAGACGCCTGCGCTGGCAGCGATGCCGGCCACATAATTGGCCGAGGCCACGTGATGGCTGGCGCGCACATCCACGCTCTGCTCCGCTGCGGCGAGACCTGCGCTGTCCTGGTCGGGGTCGCTGCTGGTGCCCAACCCATGCTGGTTGATCCGTGCGTCCTTGATGATCGCGGTGGTACTGCCGGCGATGTCGTTGACGGCCGCCATCACCGCCACCGCACCACTGGCGATCGGGGTGGTACCCAGCGCGCCACTGACGCCGATGGTCCTGACCTGCTGGCGCGTGGCCGCATTGACCGCGATGCCATGCACGTCGATATGGCCAGTGCTCAGGTCCACGGTATCGAAGGCCATGCCGGCGGCGTCGGTACGGGTGCTGTGGGTATTGCCCGCCGTGCGCCGGCCACTGTCCACGCCTGTCAGCGCATCTCCCAGCCCCAGCGCGGTCACGGCAGTTCCGGCACCGGTGATCGCCGCCTCGGTGCTGCCATCCACCAGGTTGACGACGGTCCCCAGGCCGATGCCCGCGTTGACGCCCCCGCCGACGCTGCCGGCGTACACGTCAATCTGCTGCGCCTGCGCGGCGAGCACGCCGACGTTGTCCTGTGCGAGGACATTGGCGCCTGCTTCAATCCGTGCCGAGACGGCGCCCTTCATCCGGTTGACCGCCACCGAGGCTGCGCCACCGACCGCGCCGCCGCCGCCCAGGCCAGCGGCCACGGTGCGGATGCGGTTGCCCTGTCCGCCGGCCGCACCGGACGCATCGGCCTGCACCAGTAGATTGCGGACATCCAGCTCCAGCGCGCTACCGGACACCACCGCCGAGGTAGTGCCGCCGATATCGTTGTAGGCCACTGCCGCGCCCACGCCCACGCTGCCGCCGACCGCTGCGCCACCCGCCAGCGAATCGATGCTGCGCTCGTCACGGGCGCTCACCTTCACATCGGCCAACGCGTTGTGCAGGCTGCTGTCAGTAAGGCTGGCCTGGGTATCGGAATGGATCAGGTTGGTGGTGACACTGCCGGCCACCGCGGCCGTGCCCGCCCCCGCACCGGACACGGCCGCGGTACGCACCAGGCTGCGGTTGGCCGCATCGATGCTCAGCGCACTGGCGCCGCCCAGCGTGGCATTGTCCACCACGGCACGGGTACGGCCGCCGATGTCGTTGACGCTGCTGGCTGCGCCGATGCCTGCCGTCCCCCCGGCCGACAGCGCGCCCCCCAACGAATAGGCCGCACCCGAGGTGTCGGCGCTGACGGACACCGCACCGGTGATGCCACTTCCCTGCCCGGTGACACCCCGCAGGCGGGCCTCGGTGAGGGTGTCGATCAGGTTGGTGGTGTTGCTGCCGGCAATGGACGCGGTGCCCCCCAGCGCACCGGCAATGGCGAGTGTCTTGGTGGTGGCGGCCGACGCCGCACTGACATCCAGCGCAGTACTCACCTCCAGCGCGGTTCCATCCACCTCGCCCAGCGTGGTATCGCCGATGGTGGCCACGTTGATCGCCGCGCCGATGGCGGCGGTGCCGCTGCCGGCGACCGCACCGGCCAATGTGTGGATACGCGATTCGTTGCTGGCGGCCACCTGCACGATGCCTGCCTGCACGCTGCCTTCCCGCAATGCGGCCTCGGCATGGTTGTCGATCATGCTCCAGCCCACCGAGCCTTGAATGGCGACATTGTTGGCTGCGCCTGCGGCAACCGCACCGGACAGGATCCTGGCGGCATTGGCGGCCTCGACATCGACCCGGCCAGTGCCAGCGGTCAGCTGCGCATCATCGACCAGCGCCAGCGTGGTGTTGCCGATGTCATTGATGGTCAGCGCCGCACCCACGGCGACCTTGGAGCCCAGCGTTGCCGCCCCCGCCAACGAGCCGATGAAGGATTCGTCGCGTGCCTGCAGCTGGATGCTGCCTGCGTTGAGCTGTGCGCCATCCCGCGGCACCTGGCCCTGCGCGTCCGCCAGGCCACGGCCGACCAGCACCGAGGTGGTGTTGCCGATGGCGTTGTAGGACGCACTGCCCACCCCGGTGAAGTTGCCGGTGCTGCCGCCAATGCCGGCACTCACTGCCAGGATGTCGGACTGGTCGTTGGCGGTGAGTGCGATGTGCCCGGCATCCAGCGTGGCATCGTTGACCGAGACGGTATGCGTGTTGTTGATGGTGTTGTAGGCGAAGGCCACCCCGGCATTGTTGCCTCCCACCTGGACCATGCCGGCAACGGCGATGATCGAGCTGCGGGCATTGTTGCGACCCGCCGCATCTACCCGCGTATCGTCAGTGCTGGCGGTATCGGCATTGGGGTCGACCTCGATGGGGCCGATCCCGGCGCCACAGTAATCGACCGCAAAGCCCGAGCCGCAGCCGTCGCTGGTGCCACGCAGGTCGTCGATCGTCGCCGTCCCGGCGAAGGCTTCGATGTCACCACTGGCAGTGATGCGGCTGCCGCCGTCAATGCTGGCGGCGGTCTGGCTGGCGATCTGGTTGACCAGCACCGAACCGGCGATCGCCACGCCGTCGCTGCGCGTGGACGCGCCCCCACTGGCAGCCGCCGCCACGATCCGCGATGCATCGGCCGCACGCACGCGCACGTCCTGTACGCCCTCGATGTCGGCACCACTGACTGACGCGCGGGTGCTGTCGCCCACTTCGGCATACGTCACTGCCGCCCCCAGGCCGGCCTTGCCACCCGCATACAGTGCACCACCCCCGTTGGCGATCTTCGAGGCGTTCACGGCCTTGACATCGACATCGGCGGCCGCGCCGCTCATGCCGCGGATGGTGCCCCCGACGATGCTGGCGGCCGTATCGTTGTGGGACATCGCCACGGTCGCCGAGATCGCGCCGGCACCGGCCGAGCTCTGGTTGGAGGAGGCATTCACGCCCACGCTCAGCCCGACGTTGACCTGTTCGCTTTCGTTGCGTGCGGTCACCGTGACGGTGCCGGCATCCTCCACGGTACTGTCGCGCAACTGCGCGGTGGTCGTGTTCTGGATGTCACCGTAGGCCACGCCACCGGCCAGCGATGCGCTGCCCTGGGTGTTGTCCGACCCGGCCGCGGCCACCGACAACGCGCCGCTGACGCTGACCAGCAGCGTCTGGTTGGTCGCGGCAAGATCCAGCTTCAGGCCCTTGCCGCTGTTGTCCTTGACCACGGCCGAGCTGATGTCCGCCTTGGTGTTCTGCCGGGCACGATTCACCGTCGCACTGCCGGACAGGGCGATGCCGAACTTGGGTTGCGGCGTCTGCGCGCCCTGCCCCTGCCCCGGTGCTGCATTCCCACTGCCCAGCAGGCCCTTGGCCTTGTCGAAGTACGCGGTCAGCCCGGCGCTGCCGTTGCTGTCTGCCTTGTTGGCCATGCCTTCCAGCGCCGTGACCTTGCCGAGCGCACGGGTCTTGAGTGAATCCAGGAAGCCAGGATTCTCCGCATTCTGCTTCGCCGCCAGCTCATCCTGGGCCTTCTGCAGCTGCTCGGACGAGCTCTTGGCGACTGCGCCGGCTGCGGCCACTGCACCGGCCAGCCCGCCGCTGGTGGCGTTGACCGCCAGCTCACCCGTGGTGACCGCGCCTACCGGCCCCGTGCTGCTGCCGGTGGCGAAGGCTGCAGGCACCGCACCGATGAAGGCGCGGGTATCGGTGTCCAGCTGCTGGTAGGCAACGCTGGCCCCCACCGACACACTGTCGCTCATCGCAACCGCGCCGGCCACGGACCACACGAACAGGTCTTCATCGGCACGCACGCCAACCGTGGCGGCACGGATGTCGGCACGGTTGCTGATACCGGCCAGCGTGGTGCTGTCCAGGTCGAGCGCGGTGGCCGTTCCGCTGACACCGATGCTGCCGCCCTGGCCTGACTGCAGCGCCAGCGCCACCACGGTTTCTTTGTTGTCGGCCTGCACTGCCAGGCTGCCTGCACCGGCATCGACGCGGACGCCATCATGGATGATCGCCGCCGCCGTGTTCTGGTAGTCGATATAGCCGACGCTGCCGCCCAGGGCAGTTCCACCCTTGCCGACGTTGCTGTCCTTGAGGTTCTTCAGGGCAAGATCACCGGCCGCGTGCAGCCCGGTGACGTCGGTGTTGGCGCGCACGGTGGTGGTGGCGTCAAACGTCCGGCTGCGCGCAGCGCCGGCATGGTCCTCACCCTCCAGCGCGGCGCTCCACGCCGCGGTGCTGGTGTCGCGGGTGGTCAGCGAGGCACCGGCGGCGACATCGGTACGTGCGCTGTTGGTGGCCTTGAACCAGCTGACCGCGCCCCCGATGGCCACTTCCTCGGCCGAGCCCCGCGCCGCCGCGTACGAGGCGAACAGCTCCGATGGGTCGGTGATCAGGTCCTTGGCGGCGGAGATCGAGGCCTTGAACGCGTCGAAGCTGCTGAAATCCGGGACGGCACCGGTGAGCGCACTGAAATCACGCGGCAGGCGTACGTCCGACGACAACCCGATGCGTTGCGCCGCGAGCTCGGCCGAACTGCCCACCAGGGTCCGTGCCTCATGGGTGAGGTTGGCGATATTGACCGCCCCGGACAACGCGAACGCTGAACCATCCGCGCTCTTGCCCTTGGCCAGCACATTGCTCATCGCATGGTTGCCGATCTGTGCATCGGTTACCTGGCTGTCGACCACGATCGCGCCGGCGCTGTCGACCTTGGTGCCCGCGCCGATGCTGGCGGTGGCCGCATGGTCGCCGTCGACAACGCTGATCGCCCCGCCGAGGCGGAAGGGCGACGCCGTGGTCGGGGTCGTCGCCGGCGGCGTGCTGCCGCCTTTCTGGCTGCCGGTCAGTTTGGCGATGGCGCCACCGATGCCGGCGCCGGCCAGCGACTGCGCCACACTCATCAGCCCATCGCTGCCGCTGCTGATCGCTTCCACCTGCTCCTGGCCCGGCAGCGGTTCGCTCTTCGGGCCGGTAATCAGCGTGCTGGTCTTGTTGAGGCGGGTGATGCTGGCCGCCTGCACGGTGACGTCGCCCGCCATGGTGCGGGTATCACGGTCCAGGCGTGCTTCGGCCGCGATATCCTGCAGACTGATCGCGCCGGCCAGGCCGACCGCGCCATTCTTGTCGGCGCGCGCCGTGGCGGAGGTGTCCAGAGAGACCGCGTTGACCGCCGAAACGTTGACGCTGGCGGCGTTGAGCGCTGGCCCACCGGCTTCAATCACCGCGCGGGTGTCAACGTTGACGTTGCTGATCGCCGCCGTGAACGCAGCGGTCGTGTTGTTCACCGCGAACGATTCGGCCGCAAGCTTCAGCGTCGTATCGGCATCGGCCTTCACCGCCACATCGCCGCCCGCCACCAGCGTTGCGCCCGAGCGCACGATGGCTTCCGTGGTGGCGTTGATCTGCGCGTATGCCGCGCCCAGGCTGAGCAGGTGCTTTTTCGGAATGGGGTTGCCATTGGCATCCTTCACCGGGTCGCCGTTGGCATCGGTCACCACATCGCCCTTCTCGTACGTCTTTCCGGCGGCCGAATTATCGATGGCCTGCCGGGTGCTGGCGTGCAGCGTGATGTCATCGCGCGCGGTCAGCGCCGCGCTGTCCTTCACTTCCACCCGCGCCGTGGTGGCGCCGTGCAGGAACGAGATCTGTTCCCCCAGCAGCTTGTCCGCCCCCAGGTTCACCAGCGCATCGCCGAGGTCCGTGAGGTTGCTGGAGTCGGTGACGCTGTTGACGAGGTCGGCCTTGATCTCGTCGAATACCGCACCGTCCTTGTCGTAGCCGGAATCAATGACCGCAAGCGCGGTCAACTCGATATCGTCCGCCTCCAGACGTGCGTTGCCGCCCACCGTCACCGAAGCATCGGCACTGCGCACGCCCAGCCCGGTATCGGAGATCGCCGCCGCGCGCAGCTGAATCCGGCCGCCCTCGTTGACCAGGACCAGCGGCTGCGAGGCGCCGGTATTGACGGCCGCCTCGATGCCCTGCAGATCGCCATTGGCATCGCGCGGGCCGGCCGGCACGTACAGCGTACCGGTGACATCAATGGCCCTGGCCTGTACGCGGATGCCGTTGCGTGCGTTCACCGTCCCGTGCAGCTCCACCGTCTTGTCGGTGAGCTGTCCCGGCGTCAGCGTGCCGTACATCAGGGCATCCAGGCTCTCTCCGGCGCCGAGGATGTCGCTGGCCGTGGCGCGGTTGGCCGTGGCCACCGACAGCGAGCCGACATTGAGCACGCCACCGTTGCCGACCACCAGGCCATCCGGGGCGACGAAGAACACCTTGCCGCCCACCGCATTGGTCGATTCCAGCACGCTGTTGAGGTTGCCGTTGATGTACGCACGCGCGTCGGTGACCAGGTTGACCAGGTTGTGCACCTGTTGCTGACCCTGGGTGGGTAGCACAAGATCAACGGTCTGGCCGAGTTCCACGCCGAACTGCCGGAAGGAGTTGAAGGCGACCTGATTGCCGGCCGCGCCCTTCACTGTGCCGGTGGTCACCTTCCAGTGCGGATCGTTGCCCTGCCGCGTCACGTGGGTGTCGGTGCGACCATCGGTGACCATCGCACTGCCGTCATCGCCGGCGATCACGCTGCCTGGCAACGCCAGCCCCAGCACGGAGCCGATGGCCACGGCCAGTCCGGCAGGGCGCAGGCGATGGGGACCCAGCTGCGCGTTACGCACGGCGGAGGACAGGCAGGACGAAGGGTCGCGATGGTTCATGGCAGGCTCCGGGCAGTGGCTGGCGGGGCAACCGCGGGCCAGCAAGGGTCGCGGCAAGGCATGCGTGCCTTGCCGCTCGGTGGCGTTACTGGGAAGGGATCAGTGCGTTGCGGCAGCGGCTGGACGGCTGTCCAGCGCGCGGCTGAGCAGCTCGACATTGCCCAGCGAAAGCAGATGGGCGTAGATCAGCCCAAGATCGCCCGAACGCGCCAGATCCTGGAGCGCCTTGCCCTTCAATTCGCGCAGCTTCTGCTCATCGACCACAAAGAAGCCATCCAGCGAGAAGCCCTCGCCCAGCGCGGTCTGCACGTTCACCTGCCGCGGCACCAGCAGCCCATGGCTGGCCAGCGCCGCACTGAAGGCACGCGTACGCGCCAGGTGTACCTGGTATTCCTGCAGGAACTGCAGTGCGTTGCTCAGCAGCGGGCTGTCCTTGCCCTCGTCATCGAACAGCGGCGCACCTTCCTCACCACCTTCGCGGATACCCGCATAGGCCTCATCCAGGCACACGGTGAAGTCGCTGCCCTTCTCATCGCGTTCGGCAAGCACGAAGGGATAGCGGCGCAGGAACGCCGGGACATAGGCCCCTTCGGCCCAGCTGCCCTGCGCATCGACCATCAGGTTCTGGCCGGCGCGCAGGCCCAGCAGTGCGGCAGGCACCACCGCGTCGGCGCTGTTGCCGGCGAACAGGATCGGGTATTCGCGGGCGACCGGCGCGAATTCCACGCAGGCCAGCGGCACGGAATTGAGCGCGGTGGCGAAGGCGAAATCGCCTGGGGTGGCCACCACGCGGTGGTTGCGATGGGCAACGCGGTTGAGCTGGATCGGACGTTCGTAGATGAGCAGCTGCTTCATGGTGGTTCCCCCTGGAGTGCAAAAAGTGCCCCTTTGCCTAACAACCGTGGAAAGCAGCCCAGCCCCATCAGTCAATAGGCAACTCATCACACTTTTTTAATGAACGCGTTCACAAACCCCCGGCGCCACGCGCCATCGGACCTGTACGCCTTCCCGCTCCATGAAACCCATCCCCATCCCCATCCCCATCCATCGCAGCGCGCGCCGTCGTGGCGCGCCCCGTCTTCCGGGCCCCCCCGGCCCGCCCCGCCATTGCGCGTCC
>NZ_JASCOO010000087.1:0-16931 GCF_029959485.1 Stenotrophomonas sp. PS02301 | reverse complement strand
GATGGCAACACACGAGCCTACAGGGACGTACTTGCGGCGGGTCCCGACAACCCACCCGTGCCCGCCCAGGCAAGCGGAGTCACGAACCTGCGGCTGTTGGCCGTTGACTGTTAGCTGTTAGCTGTTAGCTGTAGCACGCACCCGACGCGCGATCTCACTGCTCGCCGCAATCACCACTGTCAGCGCCGCCATCGACAGGAACTGCACCCGCGTGTGCGCTTCGGAGAGCAGCAGACCGAAGATCAACGCCAGCACCCCCAACCCGATCACCGTCAGATACGGATACCCCGCCATCCGGAACGGCAACCGCGTCCCATCCCGGTTCGCCCGATGACGCAGAATCAACTGCGACAGCAACGAAATCGTCCACACCAACAGACACGTCGAGCCCACGATGTTGAGCAGCACCGGCAACACCTTGTCCGGGAACACCAGCTCCATCACCGTCGCCGCAAAACCGAACAGCACACTGGCCAGCACCGCGATGATCGGCACCTGGCGCGGATCGGTCCAGCCCAGCACCGCCGGCGCCTCGCGGCGCTGCGCCAGCGAATACATCATCCGCGACGCACCGTAGAGATTGGCGTTCAACGCCGACAGCAGCGCGATCACCGCGATCAGCGTGATCGCCGTCGCCGCGCCCGGAATCTTGGCCGCTTCCAGCACCGCCGCGAACGGCGACCTGAGTGCCTCGCTGGTCCACGGGACCACCGCGATGATCACGCTCAGCGAGCCGATGTAGAACACCAGGATGCGCCAGGCCACGGTGCGGATCGCACGGGCGATGCTGCGCTCAGGATCTTCGGTTTCGGCCGCGGCCACCGCCACGATCTCGGTGCCGCCAAAGGCGAATATCACCACCAGCAGCGCCGCGCCGATCCCGGCCAGGCCCTTGGGCATGAAGCCACCGTGCTCGGTGAAGTTGCGCAGGCCCGGCGAGGCCACGTCCGGCAGCCAGCCCATCAGCAGCGCCACGCCGATCAGGATGAAGCCGACGATCGCGGCGACTTTGAGGATCGCGAACCAGAATTCGAACTCGCCGAAGTTCTTCACCCCGAGCAGATTGATGGCGGTGAAGAACAGCATGAAGGCCAGCGCCGCCATCGGCACCGGAATCGCCGGCCAGACCGTGGCGAGCAGGCCGGCCGCACCGACCGCTTCAGCGGCGATCACGATCACCAGCTGCACCCACCACAGCCAGCCCACCGTGGCGCCGGCGGTGGCGCCCATGGCGTCGGCGGCGTAGACCGAGAACGCGCCGCTGGTCGGCTTGGCCGCGGCCATTTCGCCGAGCGCGTTCATCACGATGATCACCAGCGCGCCGGCGACCAGATACGACAGCAGGACCGCCGGGCCGGCGGCCTGGACGCCCACCCCGGAACCGAGGAACAGGCCGGCGCCGATCGCGCTGCCCAGGCCCATCATGATCAACTGGCGGGGCTTGAGCGCGTGTCCCAGGCGGGTATCGGCGGGCGGAGTGGCAGGAGCCGGAGTCTGGGATGCGGGCATCGGAATCGATTGGCGGGCAACAAGTGCGACACCATACCCTGTCGGCCGCGCGACGGCATAGGCCGGAAGCCCCACCCCGCCTCAGGCAGCGGCACGCTCGCCGATCTGGGCACGGTAGGCCCGCGGCGACAGCCCGACCTCGGCCTTGAACTTGCGGGTGAAGGCGCTCTGGTCGGTGAAGCCGCAGGCCTGGCCGATGCTGGCGATGCTGTCCGGGCCATGCAGCAGGTGCACCGCCATCTGGATGCGCAAGCGGGTCAACACCTGTTGCGGGGTCATCTGGAACACCTTGCGGAAGGTGCGCTCCAGCTTGGACAGCGAGAACCCGGTGATGTCCAGCAGGGTCTGCATGCGCACGTTCTCGGCGTAATGCGCATTCAGATGGGCAAGGGCCAGGCGCAGCTGCTCGTACTGGGTGCCCAGGCTGTCCTTCTGGCCCAGGTCGCGCGAGATCCCGATCAGCCCGCGGATCTGCCCCTCCACCAGCAGCGGCCGCTTGCAGGTCAGGCACCAGCCCGGCTCGCGGTTGGCGAACAGATGCAGTTCCATCAGGTTTTCGATGACCTTGCCAGCCAGCACCTGCTCATCCTGGGTGGCGTAGTCCGCGCCCAGCCCGGTCGGATAGATCTCCGCCGCGGTGCGTCCGATCACGTCCTTGCGCGACTTCAGGCCCAGCCGGCGCAGCATGGTCTGGTTGATATGCGTGTAGCGCCCGTCGCAGTCCTTCATGAAGAACAGGACGTCGGGGATCGCATCAAACAGGGCTTCGATGTCGGCGGGTTCAACGCGCATGCGGTTGGGGAGAACAGGGGAAGACGCGCCCAAGGATACCTGCCCGCACGCGCGCCACCCAGCGCCGGGGCACCGCATGTGAAGCGCGGGTGCAAGCAGCGCCCGGTTTTCGCACCCTCGATTAACGCCCCGGCCGCCAGTGTGAAGCGATCCCCCTTCCCGCCAGCTCCCGGAGTCGCCTCATGGCCGCCAGCAAGAAAAGCACGAAGAACGCCCCTGCACCCGCCACCGATGTCCGCGGCGAGGGGGATGAACTGCACCAGCGTGCGGGCAACGGCCACCCGGTGCTGACCACCAACCAGGGCATCCCGATCGGTGACAACCAGAACTCGCTGCGGGCCACCCCGCGCGGGCCGACCCTGCTGGAAGACTTCATCCTGCGCGAGAAGATCACCCACTTCGACCATGAGCGCATCCCGGAGCGCATCGTGCATGCGCGCGGCAGCGCAGCGCACGGTTACTTCGAGCTGACCCGCTCGCTGGGTGAGTACACCCGCGCCCGGATCCTGAGCGAAGTGGGCGTGCGCACCCCGCTGTTCACCCGCTTCTCCACCGTGGCCGGCGGCGCCGGTTCGGTCGATACCCCGCGCGATGTGCGCGGCTTCGCGGTGAAGTTCTACACCAAGGAAGGCAACTGGGACCTGGTCGGCAACAACATCCCGGTGTTCTTCATCCAGGACGCGATCAAGTTCCCTGACCTGATCCATGCAGTGAAGATGGAGCCGGACCGTGCCTTCCCGCAGGCGGCCAGCGCACACGATACTTTCTGGGACTTCGTGTCGCTGATGCCCGAATCGATGCACATGATCATGTGGGCGATGAGCGACCGCACGATCCCGCGCTCGCTGCGCACCATCGAAGGCTTCGGCATCCACAGCTTCCGGCTGATCAACGATGCCGGCGAGTCGACCTTCGTCAAATTCCACTGGCGGCCGAAGCTGGGTATCCAGTCCACCGTGTGGGATGAGGCGGTCAAGCTGCAGAGCGCGGACAACGACTTCCACCGCCGCGACCTGTTCGAGGCGATCACCGCCGGCGATTTCCCCGAGTGGGAGCTGGCGGTGCAGCTGTTCACCGAGGAACAGGCCGAGGCCTTCCCGTTCGACCACCTGGATTCGACCAAGATCATTCCCGAGTCGCTGGTGCCGCTGACCGTGATCGGACGCATGGTGCTGGACCGCTGGCCGGACAACTTCTTCGCCGAGACCGAGCAGGTCGCCTATTGCCCGGCCAACGTCCCGCCGGGCATCGACTTCAGCAACGATCCGCTGCTGCAGGGCCGCCTGTTCTCCTATCTGGATACCCAGCTCAGCCGCCTGGGTGGGCCCAACTTCCACCAGATCCCGGTCAACGCGCCCAAGTGCCCGTTCGCCAACCACCAGCGCGACGGCCACATGCAGATGAACATTCCGAAGGGCCGGGTCGCTTACGATCCCAGCTCGCTGCAGGGCGACAGCCCGCGTGAGACCGCCGATGGCTTCCCCAGCCATGCCACCGCGCCGGATGACGGCCGCAAGGGCCGCGTGCGCGCGGAGAGCTTTGCCGATCACTACAGCCAGGCCCGGATGTTCTTCCGCAGCCTGGAAGCCCCGGAGCAGGCGCACCTCGCCTCCGCACTGGTGTTCGAGCTGTCCAAGGTGGAAACGGTCAAGGTGCGCGAGCGTACGGTGAGCCACCTGCGCAACATCGACGATGCACTCGCCAAGCGCGTGGCCGACGGTCTGGCGATGCCCGCGCTGCCCGAGCCGGCCGCCACGCAGACCCCGGCGCAGGATTTCCCGAAGGCGCCCGAGGTACGGATCATCGGCCGCACCAAGGACCTGCTCACCGGCCGCTGCATCGGCATCCTGTTCGACGAAGGCTCCGATGCGGCGCTGATCGCCAACCTGCGCAAGGCCGCCGACAAGGCCGGGGCCAGCGTGAAGCTGGTCGCACCGAAGATCGGTGGCGCCAGGCTCAGCGATGGCAAGACGCTCGCCGCGGACGGCCAGTTGGCCGGCACGCCGTCGGTGGTCTTCGATGCGGTCGCCGTGGTGCTCAGCAGTGATGCCGCCAAGAAACTGAGCAAGGAATCGGCCGCGATCGATTTCGTCAGTGATGCCTGGGCCCACCTCAAGGCGATCGCCGCCGACGACGGCGCACAGGCGCTGTTGAAGGTCGCCCGGGTCGGCAACGATGCCGGGGTGGTCGAGGCCGAGGACGCAAAGGCCTTCCTTGCTGCCGCCGCTACGCGGCAGTGGGCCCGCGAACCGAAGGTGCGCGCGCTCGCCTGAGCGGCGCCACCTTCGTCACCAGACAGGAGCACGACCATGCCACGCGGTGATAAATCCAGCTATACCGACAAGCAGAAGCGCACAGCCGAGCACATCGAGGAAAGCGAGAAAGCGCGGGGCCGCAGTGAGGCCACCGCCGAACGCATCGCCTGGGCCACGGTCAACAAGCAGGATGGTGGCGGGAAGAAGCGCGGCAGTGCGAACAACACGGCCGCCAAGACCGCGAAGACCTCGCCGACGAAGAAGGCAGCGGTAAAGAAAACCGCTGCCAAGAAGGCCACTCCGAAAGCAGCCGCCGGGAAGGCCACCAAGAGGACCGTAACGAAGACGGCGAAGAAGGCCGCTGAAAAAGCGACAGCGAAAACCGCGGTCAAAAAGACGACAAAAAGAGCGGCGAAGAAGACCGTCGCGAAGCAGGCCACCCGGAAATCCGCATCAACGACCGGCGCCCGAAAGCGAGCGGCCGGCAAGGCCTGACCTGCGCACAGGGCCCGCCGTGCATCTACCGCGTGCTGCCTGGAGCAGCACGCGGCAGAGCGCAGGCGCAGCGCTTACCGCGGCACTGGCACGGTGGACGGCTTCGATGGCGTGACCGTTCCAGGTGCTACCGGTTTCACCGGCAGCGGCATCGACTGCAGCCGGCGGATCGAGCCGATCGGCACGGCTTCCGCCCGCCGCTGCGCCGGCCACCACAGGAACACGAACGCACTGCTGGATCCCAGCAGCTTCGCGTTGCCCGGAAGCGCAGACGCGTCACCCTCAAGCACGACCTGTACGGGCGTACCGCCCTTGCCATCGAGGATCTTCTCGGCCGTGCTCAGGGCATACAGCGCCGCGCCGAATGCCATGAAGCAGACCACCGCAATGCACATGCCGGTCAGCGGGCGCAGCCCGGAGAATTCCCAGTTCATCCACGGCGACTCCGAGAACAGCATCCGCCATCCCCAGTGCCTCGCGCGCAGGCGTGCCACCTTGGCAGGATTGCGCCGCCGCAGCGTCTCCGGCCAGCCCAGCACCACGGCAAGCAGGGCCCCCAGCAACAGGATCAACAGGTAGGCCGGATCGCGCAGCCCGGCGACCAGGAAGTCACTGACCTGCAGGTAGTCCAGGATCGACAGCCGGAATTTGAAATAGAAAAAGTAGCTCGACCACAGCCCCAGCACGGAGAGGAACACATATCCCGCGCTCACCATCAGCGCCGGCTCCTGCCGCAGCAGGCGCCAGATCACGGCCACCATCGAATCTTCGTTGCCATGCGTGATCGGCAGCAACGACCAATCGGTCGGCGTCTGCTCCGCCGGGACATCCCCGTGAATGCTGCCCTCGTCCCTGTTGCCCATGCGCCCCTCCCCCGTTCGGCAGAGCATCGCGCACTTTGGCGATGGACGGAAGCGGGCCCGCCCCGGATGGCACCCGGTCGCCGCGGCCGCCATGCCGGATCGCCTCACTGCACGCTGAAACTGGCCACCGTGGCGTGCTCGCTCCCTTCGATGCGCAGGTCGATGGCGAAGCGGGCGCACAATCGCTGCACGATCGCCAGGCCGAGCCCGAACCCGGCACTGCCCTCGCCCTTGGTGAACGGCCGCATGATCGCCTCGGCATCGCCCGCCAGGGCGGTGTTGCGGATCCGAAGCCGCCCGCTCGCCACCTCGATGTGCACCTCACCCGAACGGGTATGCGCGAATGCATTGCCGACCAGATTGGCCAGCAGCATGTGCAGCACCGGCCCGGGCACCGGCAGGCGCACGTCGGCCGGCACGTCGACCCGCACTTCCACCGGCTTGCCCTCCAGCAGCGCGGCCTGCTCGATCACCACCTGTTCCAGTACCGGCAGCACCGCCAGTGGTGTCGCGTCCTGTTCCACGTTCTCTTCGCGGGCCAGCGTGAGCAGGGTGATGACGGTCTGTTCGAGCTGCCGCGCCGAGTGCTGCACATGCTCAAGCTGCTGCCGCCCACGCTCGGACAGGCCCGGTTCGCTGGCCAGCTGTTCGGTAGCGCTGCGGATCACTGCCAATGGCGTGCGCAGCTCATGGCTGGCATCACGGGTGAAGGCATGCTCGCGCGCAATGAAGGCACGCACGCGCCCGCTCAGATTGTCCAGGCCGCGGGCGAGCACGCCGACCTCGTCATCGGGGAAGCCCCCGGCGAACCCCACCGGCAGCCTGTCCGGCACCATCTCATCGACCAGCGCTGCCAGCTTCGACAAGGGCCGCGTGGTACGTCGAGCCAGCCATGCGCCGGCCAGAATGGCGACCACCACCACGGCCAGTCCGGACCAGGCCAGCAGCGCCAGGATCTGGCTGCGCATCGGCCGCACCACCAGCTGCTGGCTGACCTCGGCGACCAGCCACCCTGGCGTGGCGGCTCCTTCCGGCTGCACCGGCCGCAGGTGATAGTGCCGCCCCTGCGTACCGGCGATCTCGCGGCGCCAGGGCTCGGCATCGAAGGTGGCCTTGAGATCGGACGGGAACGTGGCAGGGCTGTCGTGGATCGTCGTGAACGCATTGCGCGGCGGCGACCACGTCCCACGGGTGGCCCGCTGATCCAGCTGCTGCTGCGCTTCCTGCTCAAGCATCGCATCGAAGAAGCGATCCTCCACGCTGTACACGAATACCGCCACGTACAGGCCGAACAGGCCGGCCACCACCAATGCGAACACCGCGAAAGCCAGCATCAACCGGTTGCGCAGGCAATGCACCCGTGCCGTCATGCGTCGGCCTCCAGCTTGAAGCCGACATCGTGCACGGTCTTGAGCATCGGCCGCTCGAACGGTTTGTCCAACGCCTGGCGCAGCAGGTACAGATGCGAGCGCAGCGGATCCGACGGCGGCGCCTCATCGCCCCAGAGACGGCGGATCAACTCGCTGCGGGTCACCGTGCGCGGCCAGGCTTCGGCGAGCAGCACCAGCAGCCGATAAGCGGTCTGCGGCAACTCGATCGCCTGCTCACCGCGGCACACGGCGCCGCTACGGCGGTCGATGCCGAGCGATCCGATACGCAGCATGTGCCCGCCGCGTCGGCCGTGTCGGTGCGCCAGGGCCAGGCATCGCGCCAGCAGTTCCTCACCTGCGAACGGTTTGACCAGGTAGTCATCGGCACCGGCCTGGAAGCCGACCAGCTTGTCGGCCAGCGTGTCGCGCGCGGTCAGCATCAGGATCGGGATGTGGCGGTCGGCCTGTTCACGCAGATGGCTGCACACGCGCAGGCCATCCATGCCCGGGAGGGTGAGGTCCAGCACCAGCACCTCCGGCGGCTCTTCCAGCGCCATCTGCAGGCCGCTGCGGCCATCGGCGGCGAAGGCCACGCGATGGCCGCGGGCCTCCAGCAGCGTGGCCATGCCGGCGCGCAGCGCCGGGTTGTCCTCGATCACCAGGATGTGCAGGCCGTCGTCCATGGTGTCAGCCTTCGATCGTGTCCTTGAGCTGCTTAGCTTCGGCCATGTCCGGGTGGGTTTCCAGCAGTTTGCCGAGCACCGTGCGCGCCTGTGCCACCTCGCCCAGCCGCCAATGCGCCTGGGCGATGCCCAGCGGCAGCTGCGGTTCGCTCATGTACGGCGCGGCCAGCTGCATGATCGCCAGCGCGTCACGTACGGCAGCATCGTCCTGCGCGGCCTGCAGCTGGTAGTAGCCGAGCACGCCGATCAGTTGGTCGTGATAGCCCGTACGGTTGCTGGCCAGCTCGTGCTTGACCGCCTCCCCCTCACCGGCCAGCAGGCGCTGCACCAGCGCCATGCTGGCCTCATCGCGCCAGGGCGTGCGCGTGACCGGGGTGCGACCGGTGGCGCGCACGATTGCCTCGGCGACGGCCGGTGTCGAATACGGGTTCTGCCCGGTGATCAGGCGACCGTCCACCACCAGTCTGGGCATCATCAGCGGCGCCTGTTCCCAGCGCGCGCCGCGCTCGCGCAGCGCCGTTTCCAGCAGGAACGGGAATTCCTTCGCCCAGCGCTTGCCGAACACGCCCTCCTCTGCATTGGTGAAGCCGGTCACGCGCCGCCCGGCCACCAGCAGCGATCCGTCCGCCAGCCGCACGTCCACCAGCGCAGCCGGGCCGTGACAGACCGCCGCGACCACCGCGCCGCGATCGTGCATCGCGCCCAGCAGACCGCGCAGTGCGGCATCGGCGGGCAGATCGAACATCGCCCCCTTGCCCCCGACCACGTAGACGGCCGCATAGTCGGCCGCCCGGAGGGTGGCGGTGGCGCGGGTATCGGCCAGCAACGCGGCCGCGGCCGGATCGGCGAGGACGCGTGCATTGAAGGGCTCCTTGGCATCGAACTTGTCGGCCTCCACCGGCCCGCCGCGTGGGCTGGCCACCTGCACGGCCAGGCCGTTGTCGCGGAAGATCAGGTAAGCCTGGGCGAATTCGTCCATCTCGAACCCGGGGCGGGTCTTGCCCTGCTCACGGCCCTCGCCGCTGACCACGATGAGCACCGTATCGCCCGCCGAAGGGCGGGCATGGAGCAAGGGAACGGCCAGCAACAAGGCCAGCACGGCACCGGTATGGCGCAACAGGGACAGCATCATGGGCGGCACTCCTTGGGAAAGTGACGTCAGCCTGCAGGCCGGATGTGAATCAGAGTTCAAGCCCGCGTGGACGTGCACGCAGCTGAACAACCGGGCCGCCGAGCGCCGTGTCGATGGCTCCATCGGCCCGAAGATGCGAAAATCCCTCCCCCTCCAGGGCAGGCCCCGCGCCAGCCGATTCCCGAGATACCGTGAAGACCCCCCAAGGCTTGCAGGCGCTGATCGACGACGGCGTGATCGATGAAGTGCTCCGCCCGCTCAAGAGCGGCAAGGAAGCAGCGGTATACGTGGTCCGCAGCGGCGACGATGTGCGCTGCGCGAAGGTCTACAAAGACATGGCGCAGCGCAGCTTCCAGCAGCGCGTGCAGTACCAGGAAGGCCGCAAGGTCCGTGGCAGCCGCGAAGCGCGCGCCGTGGGCAAGGCCAGCAATTACGGCCGCAAGCAGCAGGAAGCGGCCTGGAAGAACACCGAAGTGGAGGCGCTGTACCAGCTGCGCGATGCCGGCGTGCGCGTACCCGAGCCGTACGGCTACTTCCACGGCGTGCTGGTGATGGAGCTGGTGACCGATGCCGAGGGGTATTCCGCCGCGCGCCTGGGCGAGGTCGAGCTCAGTCCGGAACAGGCCCGCGAGTTCCACCAGATCCTGGTCCGCCAGGTCGTGCGGATGCTGTGCTGCGGCCTGATCCACGGCGATCTGTCGCCGTACAACGTGCTGGTCGGCCCGGAAGGCCCGGTGGTGATCGATTTCCCCCAGGTGGTCAGTGCGGCGGGCAACAATGCCGCGCGCACGATGCTGCTGCGCGACGTCAACAACCTCACCGCGTACCTGGGCCGCTGGGCGCCGGAGTTGCTGGAGACCTGGTATGGCGAGGAGATGTGGGCGCTGTTCGAGGCCGGCGATCTGCTCCCGGACAGTGTGCTGACGGGCGAGTTCGAACAGGATGAAAGCAGCATCGATCTGGATGGCGTGCGCCATGCGATCAACGATGCGCGCGAAGAAGCGCTGATCCGCCAGCAGGGCCGGGAAGCAGCGGAAGAGAACGAGGACTGATCGGGGCGCGCCGCTGCGCCGGGCGGCTGGATCGGCATGAAAAAAAGCCCCGCCGATGCGGGGCTTTTCCGTCCAACTCAGCGCGCGCGTGCCGTCACGCGGCCTGCAGTGACGCCGGGCGGCGCAGGCCTGCAGAGGGGTCCTCCAGCGTGAACACCGCCACCGATTCGGTCAGTGCGTGCGCCTGCTGCTCCAGCGCGCGGCTGGCGGCGGTGGCTTCTTCCACCAGCGCCGCGTTCTGCTGGGTCACCTGGTCCATCTGCACGACCACCTGGTTGACCTGCTCGATGCCGGCGGCCTGTTCCTTGGTCGCGGCGGCAATGTCGCTCATCAGCTGATTGGTGCGCGAGCTGGCCTGGGTCAGGCGGGCGATCGCCGCTTCGGACTGCACGGTGACGCTCAGCCCGGTCTTGACCTTGCTGCTGGACTCATCGATCAGGTCCTTGATCTCCTTGGCCGCCGTGCCGGCGCGCTGCGCCAACGTGCGTACCTCGGTGGCCACCACCGCGAAGCCGCGTCCGTTCTCACCGGCACGGGCCGCTTCGACGGCCGCGTTCAGGGCGAGGATGTTTGTCTGGAAGGCGATGCCGTCGATCACCGAGGAAATCTCGGAGATACGCGCCGAGGACTGGTCGATCTCGCTCATCACCGCGGCCATCTGCGCGATCGCCTGCTCGGTCGCCTTGACCGCCGCACCCGCCGCATGGGCTTCATGGTCGGCCTGGTTGGCCAGCTCAGCGTTCTGCCGGACCGTGGAGGTCAGCTCCTCCATCGAGGCCGCCGCTTCTTCCAGGTTGGCTGCCTGCTGCTCAGTACGGCGCGACAGGTCATTGTGGCCGGCCGCCAGTTCCTGCGCGGCATCGTTGATACTGCCGGCCGCGCCCTGGATCTGCTGCACGATGCCGGTCAGCTGCACCGCGGTGGCGTTGGCATCGTCGCGCATCTGCGCAAAAACACCTTCGTACCGGCCGTCCATGCGCGAGGTCAGGTCGCCGGTGGAAATCGCGCGCAGTACCTGCGACAGGTCGGCGATGCTGGCCTGCGAGCTGGCCATCATCCCGTTGAGCTGGGCGACCATCGCGCGGAACTGGAACTGGAACGCCGGCTCGTCGCCGCGCACGGAGAAGTCGCCGGCACGTGCGGCCGAGGCCAGTGTCTCGATCTGCTGGTTGATCGCCATCAGGCTGGCCTTGACGGTGGCCATGGTGGTGGTCAGCACGGCCTTCTCGCCCGGGTAGCTGTCCAGATCACGGCTCAGGTCGCCGATGGCGTAGCGCTGCATCACCTCGACCATGTGGAACTCGACGGCCACGTGCGAACCGACCAGCTCGTTGGTGGCCCGGATCATCCGGCCGAAATCGCCCGGGAAGGCCGTTTCGTCCATGCGATGGCTGATGGCACCGGCCTCATGCTGGCGGGCCATGTCCAGCTGCGCGGTGATCGCGCCCTGGACGCCCTGGCGGACCGTGGCCATGGCGTTGCCGAGCTGGGTGATCTCATCGCGACCGCCCAGATGGACGTCATGGGCCAGATCACCCTTGGCCATCCGGGTGGCCAGGCCGACGGCGCGGGCCAGCGGACCGGTCAGGCTGCGGCCGATCAGCACGGAGGCGGCGATGCCGACCACCAGCGCGATCGCGCCCAGCACCAGCAGCTGCAGCAGGGTCCGCTCGCCCAGCCGGATCGCTTCGGCAGCGGCCTCGCGGCTTTCCTTTTCCTCGTAGACCACGCCATCGCTGAGCGCCTGGTTCCAGCCATTGGCAGCGGCCTGCACGGCGCCCAGGGTGAGGGCCGTGGCAGCGGCAAAATCGCCCTGCTGCAGCTGTTCGCTCATCTGCTTGTTGAGCGGACGCGCCACCGCGCGGGCGGCCGCGATGGCGTCTCCGACGGCCTTGTCTTCCGGCTGTGCGGGCAAGGCCTGGTAGCCGGCCCAGCTGGCTTCATAGCGCGCGACCAGCGCGGCGATGCGCGCCTCATCCTCGGCCAGACCGTCGCCCTGGCGGATCAGCATCTCCCGGCGCACGACCATCATCTGATTGTTGGCATCGAGCATGTCCGAGAGCAGCCGCACCTTGGCCACGTTGACCTCGACCACCTGCTGCATCGCGCGCTTCTGTACCGCACTCCCGGTGGCGCCGGTGGCGACGACGGCAGCGACCAGCAGCAACAACAGGCCAAAGCCCATACCTAGACGCCAGACAACGCTGACGTTCCGCAAAAATTCCATGAGACATCCGAAAAACGTGGGGGGGTGGGCCGGTATCGGCGCCAGACGCAGCGCCTTGACCGACGGCCGTGAGCCCGCTGTGAATGGATTCACATAACCCCGGCGTTGCCTCCGCATTGCCGCTCAGCCCTCCGTCAGGCTTTTCACGGCAAGTGCGCACGCCCGGCAGGCATGGTGGAAACACGTTCCCGCTGGAGTTGCCGATGTCCCTTCGCCTGCACCGTATCGCCCGCCTCACCGCGCTCTCCCTCGCCCTGGGGGCCTCCTCCGGTTGGGCGGTCGCACAGACGGCACCCGCGCCCGCCGCGATCCCGGACGCCGACGCGACGCCGCTGGCGACCGGGCCACGCTCGGATCTGCATGCGCAGGTGCTGCTGGACCGCGCGCATTTCTCCCCCGGCCAGATCGATGGGGAGCGCGGCTCCAACCAGAAGCGCGCCGTGTCCGGCTTCCAGGCCGCACGCGGGCTGAAGGTCAGCGGCGAACTGGACGATGCCACCTGGCAGGCGCTGCAGCCGGATGCCGCCCCGCCGCTGGTGCGCTACACGCTCACCGCGGAAGACGTGGCCGGTCCGTTCCAGCCGGTGCCCAAGGGTCCGGCCGCGCAGGCCAAGCTGAAAACCCTGGGCTTCGGTTCGATCGAAGAAGCGCTGGGCGAGCGCTTCCACGCCTCCCCCGAGCTGTTGAAGACGCTCAATCCGGGCGTGGACCTGGGCAAGGCCGGCAGCGTGATCCAGGTGCCGAACATCGCGGCCGCCCCGCTGCCGAAGGCCAGCAAGCTGGTGATCGACAAATCCGACTCCACGCTGCGGCTGTTCGATGCGGACGGCAAGGTCTACGCGCAGTTTCCGGTGTCCTCGGGCAGCAAGCATGACCCGCTGCCGATCGGGAAATGGAAGATCCTGGGCATCTCCCGCGATCCCACCTTCCACTACAACCCCAAGCTGTTCTGGGATGCCAAGGCGGGCGACAGCAAGGCGGTCCTGCCGCCGGGCCCGAACAATCCGGTCGGCGTGGTCTGGATCGACATCTCCAAGCCCCACTACGGCCTGCACGGCACGCCCGAACCCGGCCATGTCGGCAAGACCGAATCGCACGGCTGTGTGCGCATGACCAACTGGGATGCGCTGCAGGTCGCCGCTGCGGTCGATGCCTCGGTGCCGGTCGTGATGCAGGAGTAAGCCATGAAGACCTTTCGACTGCTGGCAGTAGGACTGGTGATCGGCGTGGTCGGCTACTGGCTGCTGGGGCCCGGCCCCTCCGCCCGGCTCGGCGCCGCCGAACCGGCCAAGGTGGGATCGGCCACCAGTTCGGCCCGCGCAGCGCTTGATGCCCCGCCGCCGACGACGCCGGCCACGAACCCGGTGCCTGCCGACACGTCAGCCACACCGCCCGCGCCGGACGCGGGCGGTTCGACACCCGCACCGACAAGCGGCGCGGCGGGCGCGCTGCTGCTGCCCGTGCAGGGCATCGGGGCCGATCAGCTGCAGGACACCTTCACCGATGCGCGCAGCGAAGGCCGCGTGCATGATGCGATCGACATTCTGGCGCCGAACGGGACCCCGGTGCTGGCCGTCGCGGACGGGACGGTGGAGAAACTGTTCGACAGTGTGCGCGGCGGACTGACGGTGTACCAGTTCGAGCCAAGCGGTCGCTACTGCTACTACTACGCGCATCTGGACCGCTACGCCGATGGGCTGGCCGAGAAGAAGACGATCAAGCGCGGTGAGGTGATCGGCTATGTCGGCAGCACCGGCAACGCCAGTCCCGAGGCGCCCCACCTGCATTTCGAGATCCATGTACTGGGTCCGGAAAAGCAGTGGTGGAAAGGCGAATCGATCAATCCTTATCCGGTGTTGAAGGGGCAGCAGGCCCTTTGATCAACGCGTACCGGGGGGGGCGTCCCGGATCGCCCGCGCCAGTTGCCAGGCGCGACCGCGCAGTGCATCCAGGCGCTCATTGAGTTCACCCGCGTCTGCGCGCCACTGGAAGTGGCCGTTGCTGTAATCCAGGCCCAACGCAACATCATTGAACGACCCCATGCCGCCATAGGCGCGCAGCACGCTCTCCGGCGCGCCTGGATCGCCCTGCTCAAGCTGGGTGATGACCCGCTGCATCCAGTCGGCCCAGTGGGTTTCCCCGTCGCTGCGCAGCAACGCTTCAAGCTCGGACACCACCGCATGCAACGCGCGGTCCGCGCTGCTCATGCCGGTGGCCACGTGATCTTCAGACACCCTGTCGCCCCTGCTGATTGGTGAGGCTGCACAGCATGCCATGGCCCCGCGCTGGCGGACGTGGTCACGCCGGTCCGATGGGCGCGGGCAACCAGTAAAACTACTGTCGCGAATGCGGGAAATTGCCGTTGCCCCGGGCATCGACGCGGCGGACACTGCGTGCTGAAGGCATGCCCCCCTCCCCCTGCGGTCTTGGAGACAACTGTGATGATGCTCGCGCACCGCGTTGCCCTGCTCCTTCTCTGCGGCGCTGTCGCCGCAAGCGCCGCCGCGGCGCAGGACCTGCCCGCCACCGCGCCGGATCGTTTCGCGATGCTGGACCGCAATGGCGACGGCAAGGTCAGTCGCGATGAGTACGACGGAGATGCTTTTTTCCGCCTGGTCGATGCGGATCACAATTACCGGGTGAGCGTGGATGAAGTGCAGGCGGTGCTCGGCCCGCAACGCGATGGCGAGTTCTCGGCGGCCGAATGGGTCCGCATCGCCGACCTCAACGGCGACGGCGAATTGAGTGCCGAGGAGATGCGTCGCTCCTCGCAGATGCGTTTCCAGAGTCTGGATGCCAACCACGATGAGAACCTTGAACTGTCGGAACTGCAGATGGGCGTCGGCCGGCGCTGAAGGGGGCGAGGCAACGAAAAAGCCCCGCTTGCGCGGGGCTTCGTTTCACACCTTGCACCTTACACAGTCACGCAATGCCGGACATGGCCCGGCACTACGCGCCTGATCAGGCGAACGGATCCTGCAGGACCATGGTGTGGTCGCGGTCCGGGCCGGTCGAGACGATGCTCACCGGGCAACCGGCCAGCTCTTCCAGCGCGCGCAGGTAAGCGCGGGCGGCCGGCGGCAGGTCATCCCAGTTGGTGATGCCGTGGGTGTTCTCGGTCCAGCCCGGGAACTCCAGGTACACCGGCGTGCATTCTTCCCAGCCCTGCGCGTCCAGCGGGGCGTACTCGGTACGCTTGCCGCGGTATTCGTACGCGATGCAGACCTTGAGCTTTTCCATGCCGTCGAGCACGTCGAGCTTGGTGATGCACAGGCCGCTGATGCCGTTGATGGCCACCGCGCGCTTGAGCGCGACGATGTCCATCCAGCCGCAACGACGCGGGCGGCCGGTCGAGGCGCCGTACTCGGCACCGCGGTCACGGATGCCCTGGCCGACTTCATCGTCCAGCTCGGTCGGGAACGGGCCACCGCCGACGCGGGTCGCGTAGGCCTTGGCGATACCCAGCACGTAGTCGATCGCATCGGCGCCGACGCCGGCCCCGGCCAATGCGCCACCGACGGTGGTGTTGGAGCTGGTGACGTACGGGTAGGTGCCGTGGTCGATGTCCAACAGGGCGCCCTGGGCGCCTTCGAACAGCACGCGCTTACCCTGCTTGCGCAGGTCATGCAGGATGCCGGCAACGTCGGACTTCATCGGCTCGACGTATTCGCCGAAGGCCAGTGCTTCGTCGTAGGTCTTCTGGAAATCGACCGCGTCGGTCTTGAGGTAATTGGTCAGCACGAAGTTGTGGTAATCCAGCGCGGTGCGCAGGAGTTCTTCCAGCTGGGCCGGGTAATGCAGGTCGGCGATGCGGATGCCGCGACGTGCCACCTTGTCTTCATACGCCGGGCCGATGCCACGGCCGGTGGTGCCGATCGCCTTGCCGCCGGCGGCGCGTTCGCGCGCCTGGTCCAGGGCGATGTGGTACGGCATGATCAGCGGCGCGGCCGGGGAGATCTTCAGGCGCGAACGCACTTCCACGCCGGAGGTTTCCAGCTCGGCGATTTCCTTCTGCAGCGCGGCCGGCGAGATCACCACGCCGTTGCCGATCAGGCACAGCGCGTCTGCACGCAGGATGCCGGATGGAATCAGATGCAGCACGGTCTTCTTGCCATTGATGACCAGCGTGTGGCCGGCATTGTGGCCGCCCTGGAAGCGCACGACAGCGCCGATTTCCTCGGTGAGCAGATCGACGATCTTGCCCTTGCCTTCATCGCCCCACTGGGCACCCAACACGACAACTGACTGACCCATGACGGGTAACTCCTGGTTTTTGTGCGGCCATCGGGGCCGCGGGTTTGGGACCATGCCGGGGTCGCCGCGCAGCGCTGGGTGGCGGGCTCCAGCGGGGAGCGCGCCGACGCTGGGGTACCCAGACACGGAAAAAGCCGGACGAGTGACTCTGAAACAGAGTGCCCGTCCGGCTTTTGTGCATTATCCGGGTTTCCGGTGGCCGCTGCCACCCCGGGGGCCGGTGGACTTCACCGGCCGGTCAGGACCGCCGCGGCAGGTGCCGGCCACTGGCCGGCTCGCGGGATGGCATGGAGCCGGCC
>NZ_JASCOO010000086.1:0-17075 GCF_029959485.1 Stenotrophomonas sp. PS02301 | reverse complement strand
CACCGGCCCATGGCCGGTGGCGACCGGAGGGATCAGCGCTTGGGCTGCAGCATCGTGCCGGTGCACTGCTTCGAACCGCAGCGGCACTCCCAGATCTTCTTCAGGCGCGCGGTGTGACGCTCGGCCAGGGTGATGCCGTAGTTGTAGGTCAACTCATCGCCCGGCTTGATGTCCTTGATCGCCTCGATGAATACCTTGTCCTCGCGGCGGTTGTCACCCTCGGCTTCCTCGATCACTGCTTCGCAGTTCGGATCGCAGCTGTGGTTGAGCCAGCGCGCGTCGTTGCCCTTGTAGTTAGCATCGATGACGTAGTCGTCGTTGAGGGTGAACAGGAAGGTATGACCGCTCTCCACATCCCCGGTGTCGTCGGCGTCCACGTCGGCGTGGCTGCGCAGCAGACCCTTGTACTGGATGACCCGCTCGCCCTTCTTGATCGGCGCCAGCGCGAACACGCCATTGCCATGGATGGTGGACTTGCGGGCCTGGATCTTCTTGGGCATCTGGCTGACCGTTGCGGTGGGAAGCCCCGATTCTCGCTTAATCTTTGTGATTGCCAAAGCGATGCGGTTCACTACGCGCCCAAGGCCGCCCTGCGGGCGCCTGAACGGGCGGGTTGGATGCCGCCGGATAAAAGCGTACAATTTCAGTCCGCTTTATGGTTCTGCACCCCACATGCTCCGCGTCACCAAGCTCACCGATTACGCCACCGTCGTGCTGACCGTGCTCGCTGCCCGCCCGGGCGAGGTGCTCAGTGCCACTGAACTGGCCGAGTTCGCCCGTCTGGAACCGCCCACCGTCAGCAAGCTGCTCAAGCCGCTGGCCCAGGCCGGTCTGGTCGAAGGCCTGCGCGGCGTCCGCGGCGGCTACCGGCTGACCCGTGCGGCAGACCAGATCACGCTGTTCGAGATCGTGGAAGCCATGGAAGGGCCGCTGGGCCTGACCGAGTGCGCCCACGACCACAGCCAGTGCGGCCGCGAGCTGCAGTGTGGCGCGCGCAGCAGCTGGCGGATGATCAACGACGTGGTGTCCGAAGCGCTGCGCGCGGTCACCCTGGCGCAGATCCTGCCCCCTCTTCCCCTTGTTGACGCCCACCGCCGCGCGATCGCGGCGGATGTCGTCTCCTGATCAGGCAGCCCCCATGGCCACCGATACCCTCGATACCGTCGCCACCGGCGATACCCCCAACCGCGAGATCCATGAGCAGCTCGGCCGCAAGTACTCGGCAGGCTTCATCACGGACATCGAATCGGACTCGTTGCCGCCCGGCCTGGACGAGGACACCATCCGTGCCCTGTCCGCCAAGAAGGACGAGCCGGAGTGGATGACGCAGTGGCGCCTGGACGCCTACCGCCACTTCCTGACCATGCCGATGCCGGACTGGGCCAAGCTGCAGATCGCGCAGATCGACCTGCAGGCGTTGAGCTACTACTCCGCGCCAAAGGGCCCGAAGTACGCCTCGCTGGACGACGTGCCCAAGGAACTGCTGGACACCTACGACAAGCTCGGCGTGCCGCTGCATGAGCGCGCCAGGCTGGCCGGCGTCGCCGTGGATGCGGTGTTCGATTCGGTCTCGGTCGGCACCACCTTCCGCAAGGAACTGGCCGAGAAGGGCGTGATCTTCTGCTCCATGTCCGAAGCGATCAAGGAACACCCGGAACTGGTCAAGCAGTACCTGGGCACCGTGGTGCCGGTCGGCGACAACTACTTCGCCGCGCTCAACTCGGCGGTGTTCTCCGACGGCAGCTTCGTGTTCATCCCCAAGGGCGTGCGTTGCCCGATGGAACTGAGCACCTACTTCCGCATCAACGCCGGCCACACCGGCCAGTTCGAGCGCACGCTGATCATCTGCGAGGACAAGGCGTACGTGTCCTACCTGGAAGGCTGCACCGCGCCGATGCGTGATGAGAACCAGCTGCATGCCGCGGTGGTCGAGCTGGTCGCGCTGGACGATGCCGAGATCAAGTACTCCACGGTGCAGAACTGGTACCCGGGCGATGAGAACGGCGTGGGCGGCATCTACAACTTCGTCACCAAGCGTGCCGAATGCCGTGGTGCGCGCAGCAAGGTCACCTGGACCCAGGTCGAGACCGGCTCGGCGATCACCTGGAAATACCCGTCGTGCGTGCTGCTTGGCGATGATTCGGTCGGCGAGTTCCACTCGGTTGCGCTGACCCACCATCGTCAGCAGGCCGACACCGGCACCAAGATGATCCACATCGGCAAGCGCACCAAGAGCAAGATCGTCAGCAAGGGCATCAGCGCCGGCCATGGCCAGAACACCTACCGTGGCCTGGTGAAGATCGATCGCGGCGCCGAGGGCGCGCGCAATTACACCCAGTGCGATTCCCTGCTGATCGGCAAGAAGTCCGGCGCGCATACCTTCCCCTACATCGAGGTGAAGAACCCCAGCGCGACGGTCGAGCACGAAGCGACCACCTCCAAGATCTCCGACGACCAGCTGTTCTATTGCCGCGCCCGCGGCATCGATCAGGAAAATGCGGTGTCGATGATCGTCGACGGCTTCTGCAAGCAGGTCTTCCGCGAGCTGCCGATGGAGTTCGCCGTGGAAGCCAAGAAGCTGCTGGACGTCAGTCTGGAAGGCTCGGTCGGATGATCCGCGTCCTGATCAGCCTGGGTCTGCTGCTGGGCGCGCTGGCGCCGGTGGCCGCGCAGGACGTGAAATGCGATCCGGGTGGCAACCAGCTCGAGCTCAATGCCTGCGCTGACGGCGAGTTCAAGCAGGCCGATGCCGAACTGAACGCGGTGTACCGCCAGATCGTGGCCAAGCTGGCCGGCGAGCCGGTCGCACTGGCAAAGATGAAAGCAGCGCAGCGCCTGTGGGTCCAGCTGCGCGACGCCGATCTGGACGCGCGCTACCCGGTGGGCGAGAACGAGAACCCTCGCCTGCTGTACGGCTCGATGTACCCGATGCTGTATTCCGGCGCCAAGGCGGCCTTGACCACCGCGCGGGTCACTTACCTGCGCAACGAATTCCTCGAGCGCAGCGAATACGACCTCTGAGTCGCGCTGCCTCCAGTTCCCCTATCTGACAAGACGATTATCGACATGTTGAAGATCGACAACCTCCACGCACGCATCGGCGACAAAGACATCCTCAAGGGCCTCTCGCTGGACGTGAAGCCCGGCCAGGTGCACGCCATCATGGGCCCCAACGGCGCCGGCAAGTCCACCTTGGGCAATGTCCTGGCCGGCCGCGACGGCTATGACGTGAGCGAAGGCAGCGTGCAGTTCGAAGGCCGTGATCTGCTCGAGCTGGCGCCGGAAGAACGCGCCGCCGCCGGCCTGTTCCTGGCCTTCCAGTACCCGGTGGAAATCCCCGGCGTGAACAACACCTACTTCCTGCGCGCCGCGCTCAACGCCCAGCGCAAGGCGCGCGGCGAGGAAGAACTGGACTCGATGCAGTTCCTCAAGCTGGTCCGCCAGAAGCTGGCCGTGCTGCACCTGAAGGACGAGCTGCTGCACCGCGGCGTCAACGAAGGCTTCTCCGGTGGCGAGAAGAAGCGCAACGAGATCTTCCAGCTGGCCGTGCTCGAGCCGAAGCTGGCGATCCTGGATGAAACCGACTCCGGCCTGGATATCGACGCGCTCAAAAGCGTGGCCGACGGCGTGAACGCGCTGCGTTCGCCGGACCGTTCCTTCATCGTGATCACCCATTACCAGCGCCTGCTCGATTACATCAAGCCGGACGTGGTGCATGTTCTGGCCGATGGCAAGATCGTGCAGAGCGGCGGCCCGGAACTGGCCCTGGAACTGGAAGCCCATGGCTACCACTTCCTGAAGGACCGCGTGGTGCCGGAGGCAGCGGTCTGATGAGCGCCCTGCTCGATTCCCTCGCCAGCGGCTTCTGCGGCAGCGATGCACGTCGCGCCGAGCTGGATGCCGCCCTGCAGGCCGGCCTGCCCGGCCCGCGCACCGAAGCCTGGAAATACACCTCCCTGCGCCAGCTGGAGCGTCGCAGCTTCCAGCCCGCCCCGCTCGCCCCGGCCATGGTCGATGCCGCCCTGCTGGCCGACATCCCGTCGCCGCGGCTGGTGTTCGTCAATGGTCGCCCGTCCGGCGCGCTGAGCGATGTCGCTGCAGTGCCGGCCGGTGTGCAGCTGGCCACCCTGTCCTCGGCACTGGCCGCGGGCGATGAAGCCGCTCGTTTCCTCGGCCGCCGCTTCGAGCGCAGCGAGGAAGTGTTCGCCCGCCTCAACGCCGCGCTCGCCGATGAGGGCGTGCTGCTGCGCGTGGAAGCAGGCGTGCAGGTCGAGGCGCCGCTGCAGCTGGTGTTCATCAGCGTGGCCGGCGATACCGACCTGTCCTGGCACCACCGCCACCTGATCGAGCTTCGTGCTGGCGCTGCGCTGGGCGTGGTCGAGCACCACCTGCATGTCGGTGATGCCGCGCACCTGGACAACACCCTGGTGCACGTCCATCTGGCGCAGGATGCGGTGCTCTCGCACGCCCGCGTGCAGGCCGATGCCACCCGCGCCACCTCGCTGCTGCGCACCGACGCCGTGCTGGCCCGTAACGCGCAGTACCGCCGCATCGATCTGGAGCTGGGCGCCGCGCTGAGCCGCCATGAGCTCAACGTCCGCCTGGAAGGCGACAACGCCCAGCTGACCGCCAACGGCGTGCTGCTTGGCAACGGCCGCCGCCATATCGATACCCGCCTGGGCATCGAGCACATCGCGCGTGATACCGCCTCGGAAATGGTCTGGCGAGGCGTGGCGGCCAACCGCAGCCGCGTGGTCTTCCACGGTGGCATCCACATCCGCGAAGGCGCCGATGGCACTGACGCCAACCTGTCCAACAAGAACCTGCTGCTCTCCGCCGATGCCGAGATCGATACCCAGCCCACGCTGGTGATCGATGCCGACGAAGTGAAGGCCGCCCACGGTGCCACGGTCGGTCAGCTCGATGCCAACGCGCTGTTCTACCTGCGCTCGCGTGGCCTGCCGGCCGATCGCGCGCAGCAGCTGCTGAGCGCGGCGTTCTGCCATGAACCACTGAACGCCCTCGACGCGCGCCTGACCGAGCAGCTCACCGCCCAGCTCGACCGTGCGCTGGCCTTGGCGGGCGTGGCATGAACCTGTCCACGCCGCGCCCGGTCGCCGATACCGGCGCCGCACCCGATTGGGACCGCGTGCGCCTGGACTTCCCGCTGTTGATGCGCGAAGTGCACGGCAAGCCGCTGGTGTATTTCGACAACGCCAACACCGGGCAGAAGCCGGTGCAGGTGATCGGCGCGGTGGACGAGTTCTACCGCCGCTACAACGCCAACGTCAGCCGTGCGGTGCATGCGCTCGGCACCGAAGCGACCGATGCCTACGAAGGCGCACGCAACAAACTGGCGCGCTTCCTCAACGTGCGCGCCAGCGAGCTGGTGCTGTGCAGCGGCACCACCTTCGCGATCAACCTGGTCGCCTATTCGTGGGCACTGCCGCGGCTGAAGGCCGGCGATGTCATCCTGGTCTCGCGCATGGAACACCACGCCAACATCGTGCCGTGGCAGCTGGTCGCCCAGCGCACCGGCGCGACGATCCGCGTGGCCGAGATCACCCCGGAGGGCGCATTGGATCTGGATGCGCTGCGCGCGGCCATGACCCCCGAGGTCAAGCTGCTCGCGGTTGCCCACGTCTCCAACGTGCTGGGCACGGTCAACCCGGTCCGCGAGATCTGCCGCGAAGCCCGCAAGCGCGGCATCATCACCGTGGTGGACGGCTCGCAGGCGGTGCCGCACCGCAAGGTCGACATCCCCGCGATCGGCTGCGACTTCTATGCCATCACCGGCCACAAGATGTGCGGCCCGACCGGCACCGGCGCGCTGTGGGCCAGGCGCGAGCATCTCGATGCCATGCCGCCGTTCCTCGGCGGAGGCGAGATGATCAAGGAAGTCAGCTTCGAGGGCACCGTGTTCAACGATGCCCCGCACAAGTTCGAGGCCGGCACCCCGAACATCGCCGGCTTCATCGGCCTGGGCGTGGCGGTGGATTACCTCGAGTCATTGGGCCTGGAGCACGTGGAAGCCCGCGAAGGCGAGCTGTTGGCGCACTTCACCGAAGAGCTGAACAAGATCGACGGCCTGCGCATCTTCGGCACCACGCCGGACAAGGCGGCGGTGGTCTCCTTCCTGGTGGACGGCGCGCATTCGCACGATCTGGCCACCCTGCTCGACCTGGAAGGCGTCGCCGTCCGCTCGGGCCAGCATTGCGCGCACCCGCTGCTGCAGTACTACGGCGTCGCCGCGACCTGCCGCGCCTCGCTGGCGTTCTACAACACGCATGACGAAATCGAGCGCTTCATCGTGGCGCTGAACAAGGTGCGCAAGCTGCTGGGCTGAGTCCGCCCCCGTCTGTGCCTCACCGGAACGCCGTGGCCTGCCACGGCGTTTTTCGTTCCCGGCTGCGGTCGTTTCCGTCCCGGCCCCGGCCAGCCTAAAATGGCCGCATGAGCACACTCACCTACCGCGCCGCCACGTTGGCCGACATCCCCGCCCTCGTCACCCTGGTCACCTCCGCCTATCGGGGCGATGCCAGCCGCGCCGGCTGGACCACCGAGGCCGACATCCTCGATGGCGCCCGCATCGACCCGCAGGGTCTTCAGGCAGACATCGAGCGCCCGCGCAGTACCATCCTGCTGGCCGAGCGCGGGAGCCAGCTGCTGGCCTGCGCCCATATCGCCGATGACCAGGGCAAAGGCTACTTCGGCATGTTCTCGGTGGACCCGACCCAGCAGGGCGGCGGCATCGGCAAGCAGGTGATGCTGGCCGCCGAAGCCCACGCCGCGCGCGAGTGGGGCGTGCCGGTCATGCAGATGACGGTGATCGACATCCGCGACGAGCTGATCGCCTTCTACGAACGCCGCGGCTACCAGCGCACCGGCATCAAAAAGCCCTTCCCGTATGGCGATGAACGCTTCGGCATCCCCAAGCGCGACGATCTGCGCTTCGAGATCCTGGAAAAGCCGCTGGCGGTGCCGGCGTGAGCGACACCTGGACCTTCGTCTGCGCCAGCGCCGAGCTGCTGCCCGGCGAGATGAAGAGCACTTTCGATGAGGTGACCGGCACGCCGATCGTGGTGTTCAACCTGGACGGCGAGCTGTACGCGCTGGAAGACCAGTGCACCCACGACGAGTTCGAGCTGTCCTCGGGCACCTTCGATACCACCGAGGCCAGCATCGAGTGCGTCCTGCACGGGGCCCGCTTCGACATCCGCGACGGGGCCGCGCTGTGCGCCCCGGCCTACTCGCCGGTCGCGAAGTTCCCGGTCAAGCGGGAACACGACGCCGTCTGGGCCCGCGACGACCGCGACTGACCCGGGCTGAACGCCGGCGTTTTGAAAACGCGAATTGTTCCTATTACCATAGGCATTGCGGCCACCCGGCCGCTCCTGCCCGGTAAGCCGTGTCCGCCAACCGCTCCGTCCTTGGTATCGCCGCCCTGTGGGCCACGTTCTGCGTGGTGCTGCTGGCCTGCGGCTGGCTGAGCGCCGGCAGTTCCGGTAACGCCGGGCGCTCCCCGGCGAAGGGCCAGACCCCGGCGATAGTGGACGCCGGCAGCACGCTTCGGGTCACCGCGCCCACCGCGCCTGCGCCGGAGCTGCCGTTCGCCGAGCCCAGCCTGACAGCCGAGACCGGCCCAGACCCCGAGGCCGGCCACCCGGCGGTGCTGCCTCGCCTGAGCCGCGGGCCGTGGGTCGCGCGGGTGCCGCTGTGGCGCGCCGACGCGCTGCGTTGGCAGCGGCTGGAACCCTCGCTGCGGCTCAACCCCGGCCACGCGCCTCCCTACGCCTGATCCCGGCGTCGACGCTGCTGCGCGTCGATGCCCGCCACGCCTGCGTCACCGCGCCGCCGTCGGCCGCCTGTCCGTTTTCCCCACCTGCCTCCGCTCCGCCGTGACCGCCGCGTGCCGTCCGGCCTTCGTCCGTCTTCCCAGGAATCACCATGACCGTCCGCCCGACTCCGTTGTCGTCCGCCCTGCTGCTGGCCATCGCCGCCCCCGCCATCGCCCATGCAGAGACCGATGCTGCCGCCGATCCGCAGCGCGCCACCGAACTGGACGGCGTGGATGTCCACGGCGAGCGCGTCCGCGCGCAGTCTTCCAAGTTCACCGCACCGCTGCTGGATACGCCCAAGTCGGTCAGCGTGATCTCCCAGCAGGTGATCGAGCAGACCGCGGCCACCACCCTGCTCGATGCGCTGCGCACCGTGCCGGGCATCACCTTCGGTGCCGGCGAAGGCGGCAACCCGACCGGCGACCGGCCCTTCATCCGCGGGTTCGATTCGGCCTCGGACATCTATGTGGATGGCATCCGCGATGCCGGCAGCCAGACCCGTGAAGTGTTCGCCATCGAGCAGATCGATGTGGTCAAGGGCCCGAGCTCGGCCTACTCCGGCCGCGGTTCGGCCGGCGGCACCATCAGCCTGGTCAGCAAGACGCCCAAGCTGGAGGACTTCGTGTCCGGCAGCCTGGCCGCCGGCACCGACAGCTACCGCCGCGGCACGCTGGATGCGAACCAGGTGATCGGCGACGGCATCGCCGCCCGTTTGAACATCATGAAGCACGATGCCGACGTGGCCGGCCGCGATGAAGTGAACAGCAGCCGTTGGGGCATCGCGCCGTCGCTGGCATTCGGCCTGAACGGCCCGACCCAGGCGGTGATCAGCCACTACCACATGGAAACCGACGACCTGCCCGATGCCGGCGGCTTCCCGTACAACAACCCGTTCACCAGCGGCCCCAACGTGGCCCTCAACGGTGACGGCAGCCCGATCGTGACCAACCGCGATGCGTTCTATGGCCTGGTCGACCGCGACTTCCAGAAAACCAAGGCGGACATCACCACCTTGAATCTGTCGCATGATTTTGGCGGCATCGTGCTGCGCAACATCACCCGCTACGGCGATACCCGCAACGATTACCTGTGGACCCAGCCGGACGACAGCAAGGGCAACCCGAACCTGTTCGGCACCGTCTGGCGCCGTACCAATGCACGCGCCACGCAGACCGACAGCTTCGTCAACCAGACCAGCGTGACCGGTGAGCTGGAAACCGGCCCGCTGCGCCACAGCTTCAACGCCGGCGTCGAGTACAGCAGCGAAAAGACCGTGCGCGGCACCTACGCGATCGCCGATGTGCGCCGCCCCAATGGCCAGACCACCGCAGGCACCAACAACCCGCTGACCGGCAACCAGAGCTGCCCGACCACCGGCGCCGCCACCGGCTACAACTGCACCGATCTGACCAATCCGAATCCGAACGATCCGTGGTCGGCCACCCATACCGTCACCCGCAGCGATCCGGCCCGCGATGTGCGCCAGACCACCCGCACCAAATCGGCGTATGTGTTCGACACGATCAGCTTCAGCGAGCAATGGATGCTGAACCTGGGCGCGCGCTTGGACGACTACAACACCCACCAGTTCAACCCCACTGCGGCGGCCAACCTGCAGCACCTGCGCAACGACACCTCGTTCTGGAACGGCCAGGCCGGCCTGGTGTTCAAGCCGGTGGAAAACGGCAGCATCTACGTCTCCTGGGGCACCTCCTCCACCCCGGTCGGCGTGGACGGCGGCGACGGCGCCGACGGCATCAGTGCCACCATCCAGGATCTCAAGCCGCAGCGCAGCCGCAACATCGAGCTGGGCACCAAGTGGGATCTGTTCGATGCCCGCCTGTCGCTGACCGGTGCGATCTTCCAGACCGAAATGAGCAACGCGCGCGTGACCAGCGATGCAGGCACCACGCAGAACGCAGGCACCAAGAAGGTCAAGGGCGCCGAGCTGGGCTTCAGCGGCACGATCGTGGAGGGTTGGCAGGTCTTCGGTGGTTACACCTACCTGGATGCGGTGGTCGAGGACAACGGCTTCGCGCTGGTCAACGGCGTCTACGTGCCCTCGCCGTTCAACGGCAACGCGTTCCCCAACACCGCCAAGCACAGCGCCAGCCTGTGGACCACGTGGGCGCCGTCGTTCGTGCCGGGCCTGAGCCTGGGCGCGGGTGCCAACTACGTGGACAAGGTCTACGGCAACGTCAACAACACCAAGTGGGTGCCCTCCTACACCCGTTGGGATGCGATGGTCGGCTACGCCTTCAGCGAGCGCTACAGCCTGCAGTTGAACGTGCAGAACCTGACCAACAAAACCTACTTCACCAAGGCGTACGCTTCGCACTACGCCGCCATCGCGCCGGGTCGTTCGGCCACGCTGGCCTTCAACTTCACGTTCTAACCGATACACCCCTTCCCGCGCGCTCGTGCGGGAGGGGCTGGAGCCCTCCATGCTGCTGCACATCCCCGACGTCCTCACCGCCGAGCAGGTCACCCAGGCCCGCCAGCAGCTGGCCACGGCCGGCTGGACCGACGGCCGCCTGACCGCGGGCTACCAGTCCGCGCAGGCCAAGCACAACCTGCAGTTGCCCGAATCGGATCCGGCCGCACGTGCGGTCGGCTCGGCCATCCTCGATGCGCTGGGCCGCAACAGCACCTTCTTCTCGGCCGCGCTGCCGCGTCGCATCTTCCCGCCGCTGTTCAACTGCTATCAGCCGGGGCAGACCTTCGGGTTCCATGTCGACAATGCAGTGCGCTACGACTACACCGCCCCGGGCCAACCGCAGCCGGTGCGCACCGATCTCTCGGCCACGTTGTTCCTGAGCGATCCGGACGAGTACGAGGGCGGCGAACTGGTGATCGAAGACACCTACGGCAACCAGCGGGTCAAACTGCCAGCCGGCCACATGGTGCTGTACCCGGGCACCAGCCTGCACCAGGTCACCCCGGTCACCGCCGGCACGCGGCTGGCCTCGTTCTTCTGGATCCAGAGCATGCTGCGCGATGACGGCCAGCGGCGCCTGATGTGGGATCTGGATGTCTCGATCCGCCGTCTCACCCATGACCACCCCGAACACCCCGCGCTGGTGAACCTGACCGGCGTGTATCACAACCTGCTGCGGCAGTGGGCCGATGTCTGAGGCCCCCTTGGCTGCGCTCGACGTGGCGGCACTGGCCGAGCAGCTGCGGCACGATCCGGCCGCCGCACTCGCCACCCTGGAAGCTACCGCACAGCGCGGCGATCCGCAGGCGCAGTGCCTGCTCGGCCAGGCGCGGATGGAAGGACGCGGGATCGCGCCCGATGCCGCCGCCGCCGTGCTCTGGTTCGAGCGCGCCGCCAATGGTGGCCTGGCGATCGCCATGAACATGCTTGGCCGTTGCCACGAGCTCGGCACCGGGACGCCGGTCAACCTGGCCCTGGCCGCGGTCTGGTATCGCAAGGCGGCCGATGCCGGGCTGGACTGGGGCCTGTACAACCTGGCCAACCTGCTGGGCACCGGCCGTGGGGTACCACGCGATGAACGCGCCGCGTTCGCGCTGTACCTGCGCGCCGCGCGGCTCGGCCATGCCAAATCGATGAATCTGGTCGGTCGCTGCCTGGAGGACGGGATCGGCGTGGCGGCCGATCCGGCTGCGGCACCGGCCTGGTATCGGCGCGCGGCCGAGGCCGGCGACTTCCGCGGCCAGGCCAGCCATGCCTCGTTGCTGCTCGCCGCCGGGGATATCGACGCTGCGGCGCAGTGGCTGCGACGCGCACTTGCCCACGGCAGTCCGTCGTTTCTGGCTCACCTGCGCCCCACCCTGGCGGCCTCGCCCCATCCCTCGATCCGGGCGCTGGTTGCCTGATTGCAAAGGCTGACGTACCTGCAGGCGCAGAATCATTAATCATTCTCATTTGCGTCCGCTAACGAATCTCACCTACAATCCCGCCGCGTTGCCGGTCGGCTGATCGACTGGCCGCTTCGACAGGGGCTCGTCTTGCGCCATCCACACCGCCATCGCAGCTTTGCTCCCGCCATGCGCGGGCGGCAGCAGGCGTTGTCGACCGTGCTGGCGTGGTTGGGCCTGTTGTCGCTGCTGCTGGCCGGCCTGCCGGTACTGGAGCGCGTTGCCCCCGGCAGCACCGTGATGGTCCTGCAGATGCCGATGGACGAGCGCCCGGCCGGCGGTGGCGAGACCACCCCGCAGGAAGAAGCCCCGGCCAAGCCGCGCCGGGTCGCCAGCGCACGCCCTGCTTCCACGCCACCGCCGCAGCCGTCGCTGCCACCGGTCGTGGAATCGCTGGATGCGCTGATGGCCACCCTGGTGGCACAGCCGCCGCGGGTCGTGCCCGCCATTGATTCGGCACCGGCCACGCCGCTGCCTGCCGCACCCGGCCTGCGCGTCCAGCGCGGCCAAGCCCCACCGCAGGGCTGATCCACACGGCCGGCGGCGCCATTGCGCCCCGCCCGGTCACGCACGTTCTGCCCGTTCCGGGCCTTCCTGATTCCTGCGCGTGCTGCCGCCCTGCGGCCTGCCGCGTTGCGTCCGCGTTCTTCTTTCCGAGGTAACCCCCATGGCCCAGCGCCATCGTCGTCGCATGTCTCTGTCCCGCTGCACCCTGTCCATCGCCCTGCTCGGTGCGCTGAGCGCCCCGGCCTTCGCCAACGGTGAGGCCGCCGGCCCGACCACGCTGGACAAGGTGGTCGTCACCGCCGCGGGCTTCGAGCAGAAGATCGCCGATGCCCCGGCCAGCATCAGCGTGATCAGCCGCGAAGAACTGAGCAAGCGCCCGTACACCAGCCTGGTGGATGCGCTGCGCGACGTGGAAGGCATCGACGTGGGCATGGAGCCGACCGACAAGAACGGCCGCGCCACCATTTCCATGCGCGGCATGCCGTCGGACTACACCTTGGTGCTGATCGACGGTCGCCGCCAGAGCAACGCCGGCAACCTGTACCCGAACAACTTCGGCGGTGGCCAGTTCTCCTACATGCCGCCACTGGATGCGATCAAACGCATCGAGGTGGTGCGCGGCCCGATGTCCACGCTGTACGGCTCCGATGCGATGGGCGGGGTGATCAACATCATCACCCGCCGCAACCAGACCGAGTGGCATGGCGCGGTCACCCAGGGTTTCACGGTGCAGCAGGACGACCAGTTCGGTGATGCACGCAGCACCGATGTCTACCTGAGCGGCCCGCTGATCAAGGACCGCCTGGGCCTGTCGGTGCGCGGCAGCTACTACGACGCCAAAGCCTCCAACCCGGAATGGGACGATCTGCCGCTGCCGGACGGCACGCTATGGTCGCGCAGCATCGGCTTCGGTGCCGGCGGCAAGGCGGTGGCCAACACCAACTGGAACACCGGCCTGCGCCTGAACTTCATCGTCAATGACGACCACGAGCTGTGGCTGGACTACGACGTGTCGCGCCAGAAGTACGACAACAGCGAAGGCCAGACCGGCACCCTGGACAGCCTGGCCAGCCTGTGGCGCGTGGGCAATGCCACGATCCCCAACCCGAACGGCACCGGCAACGTTACCCGCCGCGTGGTGCAGCCGCGCGTGGGTTACACCGCCTACCAGCGCTATGAGCGCGACCAGCTGGCACTGACCCACCAGGGCCGCTATGAATTCGGCACCTGGCAGACCACGCTGACCCACATCACCAGCAACAACCTCGGCCGGTCGCTGCCGCTGACGCTGGATGAGCGCGCCGATCTGCAGGGCCTGTGGAACGACGTCTGCCGCCGCACCGGCGCCGCCGCCAACTGCGCCGCCAGCGCACGCAACGGTCTGGCTGCGCTGAACCCGGCCGAGATGGCGCGCCTGCAGGCCTTCCTGCCGCGCCCGCTGCGCACGATGGAACTGAAGGGCAACGTGCTGGACACCATGCTCGATCTCACCTTCGGCGCGCACAAGCTGACCGTCGGCGGCCAGTACAACGATACCGACATGATCGACGGCGTGTTCGGCATGGACGGCGCCGGCTACAAGAACAACGTCAAGCAGCAGCACCGCATGTGGGCGCTGTTCGCCGAGGACAACTGGTCGCTGACCGACACCCTGACCGCCACGGTCGGCGTGCGCTATGACGACCACAACATCTTCGGCAGTCACGTCAGCCCGCGCGCCTACCTGGTGTGGAATGCCAACGATGCCTGGACCGTCAAGGGCGGCGTCAGCACGGGCTACAAGACCCCCCGTCCGGACCAGCTGTTCCCGGGCATCGTCGGCTTCGGCGGCCAGGGCGTGATCCCGCTGGTCGGCTCGCCGAATCTCAAGCCGGAGACCAGCACCAACTACGAAATCGCCGCGTACTACGAAGGCGATCGCTGGGGCTTCAACCTCACCGGCTTCCTCAACAAGTTCGACGACAAGATCGCCAGCGGCGGCACCTTCGCCAACTGCGAAGTCGCCCCGAACGATGGCAGCTACTGCGTGGATATCGGCCCGGGCTGGGCCGAGCTGGGCTACAGCACCTTCGGCCAGAGCGTGAACATCGACAAGGCCGAGACCCGCGGCGTGGAAGCGGCGGCCCAGGTGGATCTGCTGGACAACCTGCAACTGCGCGGCAACTACACCTGGACCAAGAGCGAGCAGACCAGTGGCACCGGCAAGGGCCTGCCGATCACCGGCAACCCGGCCAGGCACATGGCCAATGCCAGCCTGAACTGGCAGGTCAGCGAGGCGGTGAGCCTGTCGCTGATCGGCGAAGGCCGCTACGACCGCTACCGCGACACGCTGGTCAGCAACGTGGGCGGCGTGAGCAGCTCGCAGACCCGCTATTACGAGGACTACACCATCTTCCACCTCGGCGGCAGCTGGGATATCAACAAGTGGCTGACCGTCAACGCGCGGGTCAACAACCTGTTCGACAAGAACTTCGTCTCGCAGTCCTGCGTGCTGATCAGCGAGAGCGACTACAGCTGTGTGGATGACTATTCCACCAAGGATCAGCGCCGCAGCTACTGGATCTCATTGAACGCCAAGTTCTGAGGCACACCGCGGCGGCGTCCTGGTGACGCCGCCGCTGGCCTTGACCTCGGGCAGCGCGCCGGCAACGGAACGCTGCCTTCTTTTTGCACAAATTGCGAATCATTCTCATCAATGGTGTAATTCGCCCCTCAGTACTCTCTCTCCCGACCGTGGCCACCAGCGCTCCCTCTTCCAGCGTGCAACAACAACGCCGCGGCTTCTGGCTGCGCACGCTGCACCAGTGGCACTGGATCAGCTCGGCGGTGTGCCTGATCGGCATGCTGCTGTTTGCCGCGACCGGCATAACCTTGAACCACGCGGCCAGGATCGAAGCCAAGCCGGAGGTGGTCAGCCGCCAGCTGGCGCTGCCTGCCGAGCTGCTCGGCAAGCTCGGCGACCGCGCCGACGGCAATGCTCCTCTGCCCCGCGTGGCCAGCCGCTGGCTGGATGCGCAGCTCGGCATCTCGATCGGCCGCCGCCCGGCCGAATGGTCCGATGGCGAAATCTATCTCTCCATGCCCAGCCCGGGGGCCGACGCTTGGCTGAGCATCGACCGCGAAACGGGTGACGTGGAGTACGAATCCACCGCGCGCGGCTGGGTGTCCTATTTCAACGATCTGCACAAAGGGCGTAATGCCGGGCCAGCCTGGGGCTGGTTCCTGGATATCTTCGCCGTGGCCTGCCTGGTGTTCTGCATCACCGGCCTGTTCCTGCTGCACCTGCATGCCCGCCAGCGCCGCATGACCTGGCCGCTGGTCGGCCTGGGCCTGCTGATCCCGCTGCTGATCGCCCTGATCCTCATCCACTGACCGTCCCTTCCGGAGCCGCACCATGCGCGTCACCCTGACCATCGCCCTGAGCGGCCTGCTGGCCACCTCGCCGGCCTATGCCACCACCCTGGACATCAACGTCGAGGTGCCCAAGCTCAACGTGGCCGAGTACCACCGCCCGTATGTGGCCGTGTGGCTGGAAGGGGCCGACCAGAAGGTCGCCGCCAACCTCTCCGTCTGGTACCAGCAGACCGGCAACGCCGAAGGCCATGGCACCAAGTGGCTGCCCGACCTGCGCCAGTGGTGGCGCAAGAGCGGCCGTACGCTGGAGGTGCCGGTGGACGGCGTCACCGGCCCGACCCGCCCGGTCGGCAAGCACGCGCTCTCCTTCAGCGACAAGCAGCCGGCGCTCAAGGCGCTCGCCCCGGGCAACTACACCCTCGTGGTGGAAGCGGTGCGCGAAGTCGGCGGCCGCGAACTGCTCAAGATCCCCTTCACCTGGCCGGCCACGTCCGCCCAGTCCGGCAAGGCCCAGGGCGCGACCGAACTCGGTCTGGTCACCCTGTCCGCCAAGCCCTGATCCCCCCATCCACCTGGAGTTTTTCGATGAAGCGCACGCTCGTCCTCGCCGCCGCCATGGCCGCCGCTCTTCCGTTCTCCGCCCTGGCCCACAAGGCCTGGCTGCAGCCCTCGCAGACCGTGATCGCGGGTACCAACCCGTGGATCACCGTCGATGCGGCGGTCTCCAACGACCTGTTCTACTTCAACCACGTGCCGCTGCGCCTGGACAACCTGGTCATCACCGCGCCGGACGGCAGCACCGTGCAGCCGCAGAACGCGGCGACCGGCAAGTTCCGCAGCGTGTTCGATGTCGAGCTGACCCAGCAGGGCACTTACCGCCTGGCCACGATCAACAACGGCCTGTCGGCCAGCTGGGAAGAAGACGGCAAGCCCAAGCGCTGGCGCGGCACCCCCGCCACCTTCGCCACCGAAGTGCCGAAGAACGCCAAGAACCTGCAGGTCTCGCAGTCGGTCGGTCGCGTGGAAACCTTCGTCACCAACGGCACGCCGAACGACACCGCGCTCAAGCCGACCAACCAGGGCATCGAGATGATCGCGCTGGCCCACCCGAACGATCTGGTCGCCGGTGAAGCCGCGCGCTTCCGCGTGCTGGTCGACGGCAAGCCGACCGCCGGCCTGGCGTTCGAGATCACCCGCGGCGGCACCCGGTACCGCAACGCGCAGGACGAGATCAAGGTCAGCACCGATGCCAAGGGCGAGTTCGCCGTCACCTGGCCGGAAGCGGGCATGTACTGGCTGGAAACCGGCACCGAAGACAGCAGGACCTCGATCAAGGAGGCCAAGAAGCGTCGCCTGAGCTACGTAGCCACGCTGGAAGTGCTGCCCGAGTAACGGCCTTCGGCGCGGCCGCTGCACGCGCCGTCCACCTCATCGCGCCCGCGTCGACACGACGGGGGCTTTTCACCCGACGCAGTCCGGCCATCGGGCTTACTA
>NZ_JASCOO010000085.1:0-17097 GCF_029959485.1 Stenotrophomonas sp. PS02301 | reverse complement strand
CGCGCCGCCGGGCAGCCATGTGCTCACGGCCTACGACCGTGAGCACATGGCTCTCTACATGCGTCTGATCGACTCGGCCCGCGACGGCGCCGCCTGGCAGGAAGCCGTCCAGGCCATCTTCGGCCTCGATCCCGCGCACGACCCCGAGCGTTGCCGCCATGTTCACGACTCGCACCTGGCGCGGGCGCGCTGGATGACGGAACAGGGCTACCGCGAGTTGACCCGCCCTCGGCACTGACCCGCCGCGATGCCGACTTGGCATCGCGCTTTGCCCACCACCGAGCTTCCATCGGGCGGCCCTGTCGGGAATCCTTTCTTCCCGCACAATCACTTACGCAAAGGGAGGATCGCGATGACGCCCAATGCAGCAGGCTGGCGCTCCTCCGCCGCTTATGAACACATCGCCGAGATGAGCCCGTCCGATCTCGCCTGGGAGTGGCTCCGGCGCAACGACGCCTATGTCGAAGACTACCGGGAGCTGAGCGAGGGAAAGACCGACATCCAGACGCTGACCGACAAGATCCGGCGCCGATGGGGGTTGCGATTTCCCCGCGGACCCGCAGGCCCCACCATCTGAAGCCCGCATCGTCTGGCTGCCCGCGAACGATACAAGCGCCGTCTTTCTGGGGCCGGCCCCTGCGGGTCTCGCCGAGGACACCGATCCGCAACCGACCTTCGATGCCGCCTACCGCATCGGAGACCATGACGAAGACATCCTTCTCTACGATCTCGGTGACGGCCAAAGTGTCCAGCTCGTCATCGAGACGGCCACGCCGGTCGACAGACCCCTTGCCGCCATCATTCCTCTGGGTCGGGACGGATTCGATCGTGTCCGATCCCTTTGCCGTCTGCTGGCCACCCTTCACGGCCGGGCCATCCCGCCGGACACCCGGCTGACGGCGCAACAGCGCCTGCGATTGCGCCGGATGCTGCAATGCTTCGACGGCTATCGCGATGGCGCGACCCAGCGGGAAATCGCGCAGGTCATCTTCCACATCGCCCGGCTCGACCGCCAGGCGTGGCAGGACGCCTCCGCCCGCCACGCCATCAAAACCCTGCTGCGGGACGCGCGCGCCATGATCGCCGGCGGCTATCGCGCCCTGCTGCGACACCGCCGGCCGGACTGATCGCGCCGACGCGATAGCCGGTGGGCGATTTTAGGCCCCCCAACTTCGCCCTGCATCGCGCCGGTCCTGCTTCGCCATCGTGGCCTTCGCTCGCCGCTGATCTCCAGCGGCCTTCACGAAGCTCACGGAGGCCCCATCCATGCGACCCGATCTCGCCGTTCTCCCGCCGCGCTTCCTGCGCACCAAGGAAGCCGCCGAGTTTCTCAGCCTGTCCGCCCGCACGCTCGAAAAGCATCGGACCTACGGCACCGGCCCGGCCTATCGCAAGCTCGGCGGCCGCGTCGTCTATGCCGTCGACGATCTCGAAGCCTGGGCCGCGCGCGGCGCCGTCACCTCGACCTCCGATCCGCGCGGTTCGATCCTTCCCGCGAAGCGTCACACGCCGCCGCCGCTGGCCCAAGCCGCCCGGCGCCCACGCTGATCGCCGACGAACCCCCGAATGGCGGCGCGGCGGCAATCCCGATCGGAGCGCGAACAGCTCGACCTGTTTCGGGCGCTCCCTGGCGAGTTCGCTGCCCGAGATGCGCAGGATCTCATGGCCTATCCCTTCTTCTCCCTCTCCAAGTCCCATCGCACCGCGCCGATCGACTTCTGCGCCGGGGGCGTGTCGATCCGCGTCGAGGCCGTGCCCGATCATGGCATGGCGACCATCTGGGACGCCGACATCCTAATCTGGGCGGCGAGCCAGATCGTCGAGGCGCGCGACGCGGGCCTGCGCACCTCGCGCCTGCTGGTCGCCACCCCCTATGAAATCCTCAGATTCATTGGCCGCGGCACGTCCTTGCGCGACTATCAGCGTCTCAAGGCCGCGCTCGACCGGCTACAATCGACGACGATCTGCACCTCGATCCGTCAGTCCACCGAGGGCCGGCGGCATCGCTTCTCCTGGATCAACGAGTGGAAGGAGCGCACCGACCGGAACGGCAAGCCCGACGGGATCGAGCTGATCCTGCCCGACTGGTTCTACCAGGCCGTCCTCGACGACGCGCTCGTGCTGACGATCGACCGCGCCTATTTCGGCCTGACGGGCGGTCTCGACCGCTGGCTCTATCGAATTGTCCGCAAGCACGGCGGCCGTCAGCGCAACGGCTGGCGTTTCGACTTCCGCCACCTCCACCAGAAATCAGGCGCGCTCTCCCCCTTCAAGCGCTTCGCCTTCGAGCTGCGCGACATCATCCGGCGCCAGCCGCTCCCCGGCTACACGCTGTTCCTCGAGATCGAGGGCGGCGGCCGCACGCTGCTCGCCTTCGAACCACAGCCCACCTGTGGAAAAGCTGTGGATGGCGTCGTGCCATCGGGAACCCGAGGGCGCGTGCCATCAGGAACCGAACCCTCGTGCCAACGGGAACCGAAACCGGCCTTAACCCATGGCGCGAAAAGCGAAAATCGCGCTCTTAACTTAGAGTCTAACAGAGACTCTAACTTTGAAGAACGCGCCCGCGAGGTGGAAAACCTCGTCCAGCAGGCCACGAAGGCCCTCAGCGTCGCCGGCAAACGGCGACCCGAAGCCGCCGACACGCATCCCCTCCCGCAGCTCCCTTTCACTCCCGTTCCGGGAGGACGGCGATGATCGTCGCGCTCCTCAACCAGAAGGGCGGCGTCGGCAAGACGACGCTGGCGCTGAACCTCGCGGGCGTTTGGGCGAGCCAGGGCAAGCGCGTCACCCTGATTGACGCGGATCCGCAAGGCTCGGCGCTGGACTGGTCGCAGCAACGCAGCCGTGAGGGCCTGGCTCGCGCCTTCGGTGTCGTCGGCCTCGCCCGCGATACGCTGCACCGGGAAGCGCCGGAACTGGCCCGTGACGCCGACATGATCGTGATCGACGGGCCGCCCCGCGTCGCCAGCCTGATGCGTTCGGCGCTGCTCGCCGCCGACCTGGTGCTGATCCCGGTGCAGCCATCGCCCCTCGACGGCTGGGCCTCCGCCGAGATGCTGGCGCTCATCGGCGAGGCGCGCATCTACCGGCCGGAGCTGGTCGCGCGCTTCGTGCTCAATCGTTGCGGCGCGCGCACCGTGCTCGCCCGCGAGACGGCCGCGACCCTGGCCGATCACGATCCTCCCGTCCTCGCCGCCACCATCGGCCAGCGCGTCGCCTTCGCGGCCGCCGCGCAGTCCGGCCAACTCGTCTCCGAACTGGACGACGGCACGCCCGCCGCGCGCGAGATCGTGGCGCTGGCGGACGCGATCGAGCGATTGAGCATCGGGAGGGCGGCGCGATGAACGGGCGCTCGTCCCGCAATGGCTTCGCCTCCCGGCCCGCCGATCCCGAGCGCTGGGTCAAGGCGGCCGACAACTCGCCGCGCGATGCCGGCGCCAGCGGCTACACAGCCCGGCTGACCATCGACGTGACGCCGGCGCTGCGCGGCCGGATCAAGATCGCCGCGTTCGCTCGCGGCGTCACGGTCGCTGACATGCTGCGCGAGTTGCTCGCGCGCGAATTTCCCCCGACCGCCGAAGGAGACCCATCATGACCGACGCCGCGGTTTTCCGCGCGCAAGGCGGCCCCATGCCGCGCGCGCATCTCGCCGACAGTCTCACCCATGTCGAGCTGACGCATGTCGAGAAGCGGATCGAGAACTGGATCAGGTTCGGCCACGAAGCCCATGAACAGGTGCTCGACCGCCGCCGCCGCGTCTTCTCTTTCCGGCCGGGCAGCCTCTTCGCCTTCGTGCGTTGGGCCGCCAACGACTTCGGCACGATCATCTCGCGCATCGACATCGTGCGCGCCGTCGCGCCAGGCGAAGCCTACCAGACGCTGCCCTTCGTGCGCCCCGGCGGCGACATCCTGCTGAAGATCGAGGGCTGGCCCAAGGTCGAACAGGTGCTTCGCCACATCGACGCCGTGGAAGCCCTCGGCATCGACGCCTGCAACGTGGCCCCCGATCACTGGCGTCATGTCGGCAACCGGATCGGCGCGGGCCATGAGCCGCGCGCCTACACGCTGGAGCGCCACGCGGCATGGCTCAAGCGGCGGGAGATCGGGCTATGACCCGCTTCGGCTATGTCATGACGACCTATGCCGTGACGATGGGCGTCGCCATTGCCGCCTTCGTCCCGATCGCACCGCGCCTCGTCTGGAACGCCTCGGCCAGCGCGCCGATCGGCCTCTATGACCTCGCCCCGCCGCACCCTCTGACGGTTGGCGATCTGGTCGCCGCCCTCCCGGACAAGCCGCTCTCCGACTTCATCGTCGGGCGCGGCTATATCGGCCGCAACGTGCCGCTGATGAAGCGTGTCATGGGCCTTCCCGGCCAGCAGGTCTGCCGCACCGGGGACGTCGTGACCGTCGACGCCGTGCCGCTTGGACGGGCGCTCGACCGCGACCGGCTCGGCCGTCCGCTGCCGGTCTGGCGAGGCTGCCGGCGCATCGGCGATGGGCAGGTTTTCCTGATGAACCCCGATGTCCGCGACAGCCTCGACGGCCGCTATTTCGGCCCGCTTCCGGCGCGCACCGTCATCGGCAAGGCGAGCCCACTCTACACCGACGAGGACGGCGACGGCCGCTTCGTCTGGCGCGCGACGACGCGTTGACCGCTTCCCGTCGTCGGGAGCGGTGCCCGCCGACGGCTTTCCAACACCACCGCCATGGAGATCATCATGTCGCAGATCGGCACCTTCACCCGTCAGCAGTCCGGCTTTGTCGGGCGCGTCCACACCCTCACGCTCTACTGCGAAGTCACTGCCGTCCCCGCCGAGTCGTCGGATACGGAAAACGCCCCGGACTATCGCCTCCATCAAGGAAATGACGATGGGCCGGAGATCGGCGCGGGCTGGAAGCGCACAGGCGAGCGTGCCGGCGAATACATCGCTTTCCTGATCGACGATCCGACCTTGCCGCAGCCGATCCGCGCCAATCTGTTCCGCGACGACGACGCGGGCAGCGCCTGGTCGCTGCACTGGAGCCGTCCGCAGAAGCGTGACGGAAAGGACTGACGCGATGCGGCGGACCTCACTCCTTCTCCTTGTGGGCCTGACGTGCGGTTGCGGGCTCGCGGTCCCGGTCCTGGCGCAGCCGTCGAGCATCGCCGCTTCGCCCGCCCGCGATCCTTTCGGCGAACTCATCGCAGAGGGGGCGCAGCGCTTCGCGCTTCCCGCGGCATGGATACGCGCGGTGATGAAGGCCGAGAGCAATGGCGATCCCCGCGCTGTCTCACCCAAGGGCGCAATGGGCCTGATGCAGATCATGCCGGCGACATGGGCGGGCTTGCGTGATCGCTACCGCCTTGGAGCCGATCCTTACGATCTGCGCGACAACATCATCGCGGGTGCGGCCTATATCCGCGAGCTGTATGACCGCTATGGCTCGCCCGGCTGGATCGCGGCCTATAACGCCGGTCCTGGACGTTACGAGGACTGGCTGAAGGGCCGTCCTCTGCCGGCCGAAACACGCGCCTATGTCGCCGCCGTCGCGCCGTCACTCGGCGATGGCGACGCATCCGCGCCGATCCTGATCGCTGCGGCCGACCCGCTGGCCTGGACCCGCGCGCCGCTGTTCGTCGCACCGTCGGCGCGCGCAACGGCGGCTGGTCCTTCGCCAGCCGAACGCACCTCCAATGACGCTGACACGATGCCGGGCGTGCGCGATGTTTCCGCCATCGCGCCGCAGTCCGGCGGTCTGTTCATCGCACGGGCGGACACGGAACGGCAGCCATGAGGCTCGCAATCGCGTCCGCCCGGCGGGAGGTTCCGGTGTGCAGGGGATGGGGCTGGCGACGGCCTCATCCCCCGGCAGAAGGGGCGAAACAGGCAGGAAGGCGGGAGGGCAAGATTAAAGCGGACGGCACCCTATGGGTCCGATCCGGGGGCCAAGCCCTTGTCTGCACACTGTTTGGGGCGGCACCATCGCCAGGCCGGCAGGGTGCCGTGAGTTCTGCAAAAGCCAGCATTTTCAGCCTTTGTCGCGGCACTCCTGCCCAAGATCGGCAGCTTCGTGCGGATCGCCGACCGTGAGCGATGACGACGACAGCTTTCGGCCGAGGCCTGGCCGCATCCGCTCCAAGGGCGCGAAGGCCGGTCAGACCAGGAGCTTCCTCAGCAAGGTTCGGAAGATCGCCCGACAGCAGCAGGCCGGACCAGGCCGACGCTCCTCCGCCAAGGGTGGAGGTCCCGGCCGGTCGGCGAATGGCCGGAGCGTCGTCGCGTCCGGCCGCGGCGTGCAGCGCGGGCGAGGCGCATCCTTCGTGCGCGCCCGCAACCTGTCGAACGGCTGGAGTCATCGCCAGCCCGGCAGCCGGCGCGTGATCGTCAAATCCCGGTCGGTTCGCGCCCCAGGCCGCAGCGGCAAGGCCGCCGCCCATCTGCGCTACATCCAGCGCGACGGCACGGCCCGCGACGGCGAGCGGGGCCGGCTCTATTCGGCGACTGAGGATCGCGCCGATGGCGACAGCTTCCTCGATCGCGGCAAGGACGATCGCCACCAGTTCCGGTTCATCGTCTCGCCGGAAGACGCCGCCGATCTCGCCGACCTGACCGGCTACACCCGCGACCTGATGGCACAGGTCGAAACCGACCTTGGCACGAAGCTCGACTGGGTCGCCGTCAATCACCACAACACCGGCCACCCGCATGTCCATGTCATCGTCAACGGCCGCGACGCCTTGGGCGAGGATCTCGTCATCAATGGCGACTATCTCGCCAACGGCATACGCGAGCGGGCAAGCGAACGGGCGACGCTCGAACTCGGCCCCGTCACCGAGATCGAGCAGCGCCGAAAGCTCTTGGCCGAAATCGACCAGGACCGGCTTACCCGCATCGACCGGGCGATGATCGCCGAAGCCGAGGATCGCTTCATCGACCTGCGTCACGAGCCGGACGACCTGCGCGGCCAGGCCGACCGGACGCTGCGGTTGCGCCGTCTCGGCAAGCTCGGCAACATGGAGCTTGCCACCGAACATGCGCCCGGCGTCTGGGAATTGAGCGACCGGCTGGAACCGACGTTGCGCGAGTTGGGCGAGCGCGGCGACATCATCCGCACCATGCAGCAGGCGTTGCGGGCCGAAGGCGCCGAGCGCGATCCGATGACGTTCCAGATTCACGACGCCGCGCCGGTCGCGCCGATCGTCGGCCGCGTCATCGACAAGCATTTGTCCGACGAGTTGGGCGAGACCCTGACGCTGGTGGTCGATGGCATCGACGGACGCACGCACCATGTCTCCGGCATCGACCCAACCCGCGTCGAGGACGCGCGCATCGGCAGCGTCATCGAGATCGGGCCGCCGGACAGCACCGGCCGCCCGTCCGATCCCGCCATCGCCGGCCTCGCCGAGGACGGCATCTATCGGCCGAGCCGCCATCTGGAGCAGGCGCGGTTCGACGGCCATGTGCCGAACGGCGACTATGAGGGTTTCGTCGACGCCCATGTCCGGCGGCTCGAGGCGTTGCGCCGCGCCGGCATCGCCGAGCGCATCGACGCCGACCAGTGGCGCATCCCCTCCGACTTCGAGGCGCGAGCCGCCGCTCATGACGCCGGGCGGAACGGCCGCGCCAATATCCGCATCCTCTCGACCTTCGATCTGGAGCGCCAGATCGGATCGGACGGCGCGACCTGGCTGGACCGGCGGCTTGTCAGCACGGATACCTCCGACCTGTCGCCGGCCGGCTTCGGCGCACAGGTGCGCGAGGCGATGGATCGCCGCCGCGACCACCATGTCGATCAGGGCGACGCCGCCCGTCAGCCGGACGGCCGCATCGCCTACCGGCGCAACCTGATCGCCACGCTTCGGGAACGTGAGGTCGCCCGCGCCGGTGAGGAGCTGGCGGCGAAGAAGTCGCTGCCGTTCCGCATGGCCGCCGAGGGCGAGACCGTGACTGGCGCCTTCACCGGAACCGCGCAGCTATCGAGCGGCAAGTTCGCCATCGTCGAGAAGTCCCATGAGTTCACCCTCGTTCCGTGGCGGCCTGTCATCGACCGCCAGCTCGGCCGCGAAGTCATGGGCGTCGTCCAGGGCGGGTCGGTATCGTGGCAGTTGGGCCGGCAAAGGGGGCTGGGCATTTGAGGCGAGCTGTCTCCGCCCCAAACGGAGCCTGGATGGCGGCCTTCAGGGCCAGGGCGGCGGTAAGCGCGGCGCGGCGACGCGACACGAACCATCCGTTTTGTCATCCATGGCATCCGAAACCTCGACGCTTGGGATTTTCTATTGCTTCTCGCCAAAGCGGATACTCTCTGATCGGCTCCATCTCTTTTGCCGGCCGGAGCCTTTATGTCTGGAACCCGTGTCCTTTGGGGACAAGTCGCCATCGTCCTGTCCATCGTGCTCACCGCCATCTGGTGTGCGACGGAATGGACGGCGTGGCGTCTCGGCTTTCAGGCGCAGCTCGGACAGCCGTGGTTCGAGGTGGCGGGCTGGCCGTTCTATTACCCGCCGATCTTCTTCTGGTGGTGGTATTGCTACGACGCCTATGCGCCGTCGATCTTCATCGAGGGCGCCTATATCGCGGCCTCGGGCGGGTTCATCTCGATCGCCGTCGCCATCACCCTGTCGGTGCTTCGGGCGCGGGACGAGAAGGACGTCGTCACCTATGGTTCGGCGCGCTGGGCCGAACCGGCGGAGATCCGGGCCGCCGGACTGCTCGGCGCGGACGGCGTGATCCTCGGCCGCTACGACCGCGACTATCTCCGACACGATGGCCCGGAGCATGTCTTGTGCTTCGCGCCGACCCGATCGGGCAAAGGCGTCGGCCTCGTGGTGCCCACGCTGCTGACCTGGCCGGGCAGCACGATCATCCACGACATCAAGGGCGAAAATTGGGGCCTGACCGCCGGCTTCCGGTCCCGGCATGGCCGCGTGCTGCTGTTCGATCCCACCGACCCGGCGTCGTCGGCCTACAATCCGCTGCTCGAGGTGCGGCGCGGCGACAAGGAAGTCCGCGACGTGCAGAACATCGCCGACATTCTCGTCGACCCCGAAGGCGCGCTCGAGAAGCGCAACCATTGGGAAAAAACCAGCCATTCGCTGCTGGTCGGCGCGATCCTCCATATTCTCTACGCGGAACCCGACAAGACGCTCGCCGGCGTCGCCAACTTCCTTTCCGATCCGAAACGTCCCGTCGAAGCGACGCTGCGCGCCATGATGAACACGCCGCATCTGGGCGAAGCCGGCGTCCATCCCGTCATCGCGTCATCGGCCCGCGAACTGCTGAACAAGAGCGACAACGAACGCTCCGGCGTGCTTTCGACCGCCATGTCCTTTCTCGGCCTCTACCGCGATCCCGTCGTGGCGAAGGTGACGGCGCGCTGCGATTGGCGCATCGCCGATCTCGTTGCGGCAGACAGACCCGTCAGCCTCTATCTCGTCGTCCCGCCGAGCGACATCAATCGCACCAAACCTCTGATCCGCCTGCTGCTCAATCAGGTCGGGCGGCGGTTGACCGAAGACCTGAAGACCTCGGCCCATCGCCATCGGCTGCTGTTGATGCTGGACGAGTTTCCGGCGCTCGGCCGGCTCGATTTCTTCGAGTCTGCCCTGGCCTTCATGGCGGGCTACGGCATCAAGTCCTTCCTGATCGCGCAGAGCCTCAACCAGATCGAAAAGGCGTATGGCGCGAACAATAGCGTGCTCGACAACTGCCATGTGCGCGTTGCCTTCGCCACCAATGACGAGCGCACCGCCAAGCGAGTGTCGGACGCGCTCGGCACCGCGACCGAGATGCGCGACTCCACCAACTATGCCGGCCACCGGCTTTCGCCCTGGCTGGGGCATCTGATGGTGTCGCGGCAGGAGACGGCCCGGCCGTTGCTCACCCCCGGCGAGGTGATGCAGCTCCCGCCCGCCGATGAATTGCTTCTGGTCGCGGGCGTGCCTCCGGTGCGGGCGAAGAAGGCCCGCTACTACGAGGATGCGCGGTTCCGCGAACGTATCCTGCCGCCGCCGAAACCCGCGGGCGCGAAAGCGTCGGCGAAGCCCCCCGCCGACGATTGGTCCGCCTTGGCGATCCCGACCGCATCCGCGGGCGCGAGGCCGGGGAGCGCAGCCGGCATGACCGCCGATCCCGCCAACGCCGGCATCCGCCGCGAGCCGGAATTGCCAGAACATGAGGAAATCGCGCCGCCCGAGCGCCCGGCGCTCGGAGAGTTCGACCTGCTCGACGACGAACCGGACCTCGATGCCGCCAAGGCCCGCAGTCTCCGCCTGCGGGCCGGGTCCATCGCCCGGCAGGCGACGATGGACCCGGCCGATGGCGTCGAGTTGTGAGGCGACTGGCCATGCACACCAAGACCCGCATGAACGTCTATTTCGAGCCGGAGCTTCTGAAAAAGGTCGAGGCACTGGCGCTCCGGCGCCGCGTCTCCAAGTCCGCCGTCATCGAAGCCGCCGTCGCCTCCTTTCTGTCAGCTGACGCATCGGAGCGATTGGAGGCCGTCTTCGCGCACCGCATGGACCGGCTTGGCCGCCAGATCGACGGCATGGACGAAGACCTGGCCATTCTCGGCGAGACGCTGTCGCTGTTCATCCGCTTCTGGCTGACCATCACGCCGCCGTTGTCCGACAGCGCGCAGGCATCGGCGCGGGCCAAGGGCGTGGAGCGGTTCGAGAGCTTCCTGCAAACACTCGGCCGGAAACTGGCGACCGGGGATCGCTTCCTCAGAGATCTGTCGCGAGACATCGACTCGCAACGCAGCAAAACCGCCGACCCGGAGTAAGGGGCGGCAATGAATTCGGCGGGACTTTACTCAACACCGCCGTTCTCCTGTATTTGCGCGCTACGCTACTACTCTCGCAAATCCTTGTTGAGCCGGCGTGATTTCTGGCTCTTTTAATCATCCCCGTCCGGGGACCGTCTGATTTCTCCCCGGCTGGATCGGGGATCGGATGGCGATTTCGCAGAACAATTCGGAAGGACTGGCGCGCGGGGCGCGGATGCTGCGCACCGCGCTCGGCCCCGCCATCGCCCGCTTCATGGAAGACGCCTCCGTCGTCGAGGTGATGCTCAATCCCGACGGGCGCATCTGGATCGACCGGCTCTCGGAAGGGCTGGCCGACACGGGTGAGCGCCTCTCGCCCGCCGATGGCGAGCGCATCATGCGCCTGGTCGCACACCATGTCGGCGCTGAGGTCCATGCCGGCAGCCCGCGCGTCTCAGCCGAGTTGCCCGAGACGGGGGAGCGGTTCGAGGGCCTGCTGCCGCCGGTGGTGGCGGCCCCGGCCTTCGCCATCAGGAAGCCCGCCGTCGCCGTGTTCGGCCTCGACGACTACGTGAGCGCCGGGATCATGTCCGCCGCGCAGGCCGAGGCGCTGCGCCAGGGCGTCGCCGCCCGCGCCAACATCCTCGTCGCGGGCGGCACTTCGACCGGGAAGACGACGCTCACCAATGCGCTGCTCGCCGAAATGGCGAAGACTGCCGACCGCGTCGTCATCATCGAGGACACGCGCGAGCTGCAATGCGCCGCGCCCAACCTCGTCGCCATGCGGACGAAGGACGGCGTCGCCTCGCTGTCCGATCTCGTCCGCTCCTCGCTTCGCCTGCGCCCCGACCGCATCCCGATCGGCGAGGTTCGCGGCGCGGAAGCGCTGGACTTGCTCAAAGCCTGGGGCACCGGCCATCCCGGCGGCGTCGGCACGATCCACGCCGGCAGCGCCATCGGCGCGCTGCGGCGCATGGAACATCTCATCCAGGAAGCCGTCGTCACCGTCCCGCGCGCGCTGATCGCCGAGACGATCGACCTCGTGGCCGTGCTCTCGGGTCGCGGCCCCGCACGCCGTCTCTCCGAACTCGTCCGCGTCGAGGGCCTCGGCCCGGACGGCGATTACCGCGTCGCGCCTGCCGTCAGCCCCCCGGCCTGCGCGAACGGCGGCCCCGCGCCCTCTCTCATCCCCGCCAGCCCCGAAGGAGAAGCCCTGTGATCCAACGCCTGCACCAAATCCGTCCTCGCCTCGTCGCGGCGCTATCCATCGCCACGCTCTCCGTGCTGATGGCGGCTCCCGCCCACGCCTCCGGCTCGTCGATGCCGTGGGAAGCGCCGCTGCAATCCATCCTGGAGTCGATCGAAGGTCCGGTCGCCAAGATCATCGCGGTCATCATCATTATCATGACCGGCCTGACGCTGGCCTTCGGCGACACGTCCGGCGGCTTTCGCCGCCTGATCCAGATCGTGTTCGGCCTGTCGATCGCCTTCGCCGCCTCGAGCTTCTTCCTGTCGTTCTTCTCCTTCGGCGGCGGAGCGCTGGTCTGATGCTGGGCGCGGCCGAAGACGTGCCGGGCTTCACCGTGCCGGTTCACCGGGCGCTGTGCGAGCCGATCCTGCTCGGCGGCGCTCCGCGCGCCATCGCCATCATGAACGGCACGCTGGCCGGCGCGCTCGGCCTGGGTCTGCGCCTCTGGCTGGCCGGCATCGTGATCTGGGCCATCGGCCATGTCGCGGCGGTGTGGGCGGCCAAGCGCGACCCGCTGTTCGTCGACGTCGGCCGCCGTCACCTGCGCATCCCCGCGCACCTCACGGTCTGAGCGGGAGAGCGACGATGATGAATCTCGCCGAATATCGCGACAAGAACACCCGGCTTGCCGACTTCCTGCCTTGGGCGGCGCTGGTCGGCACGGGCGTCGTGCTCAACAAAGACGGCAGCTTCCAGCGCACGGCGCGCTTTCGCGGCCCCGATCTCGATTCCGCCGTCGCGGCCGAGCTGGTCGCGGTCGCGGGCCGCCTCAACAACGCCTTCCGCCGCCTCGGCTCCGGCTGGGCGATCTTCGTCGAAGCGCAACGCCATCCCTCCAACCGCTATCCCGACGGCCATTTTCCCGACGCCGCGTCGGCGCTGGTCGATGCCGAGCGCAAGGCCGATTTCGAGGAAGCAGGCGCGCATTTCGAGTCCAGCTATTTCTTGACCTTCGCCTGGCTGCCGCCGGCCGAAGACGCGGCCCGCGCCGAAGGCTGGCTCTACGAAGGCCGTGAGCAGAAGGGTTTCGATCCGCACGAGGCGCTGGGCGGCTTCACCGACCGCACCGACCGGCTGCTGCGCCTGGTCGAAGCCTTCATGCCCGAATGCCGGTGGCTCGATGACGGCGAGACGCTGACCTATCTCCATGGCTGCGTCTCCACGCATCGGCACCGTGTCCGCGTTCCCGAGACGCCGATCTATCTCGATGCGCTGCTGGCCGATCAGCCGCTGACCGGCGGCCTCGAGCCGCGTCTCGGGCAGGCGCATCTGCGCGTCCTCACCGTCACCGGATTTCCGACAGCGACGACGCCGGGCTTGCTCGACGAATTGAACCGGCTGGCCTTCCCCTATCGGTGGAGCACCCGCGCGATCCTGCTCGACAAGACCGATGCAACGAAGCTGCTGACCAAGATCCGCCGCCAGTGGTTCGCCAAGCGCAAATCGGTCGCCGCGATCCTCAAGGAGGTGATGACCAACGAGGCATCCGTCCTGGTGGACACGGATGCCTCGAACAAGGCGGCGGACGCCGATCTCGCGCTCCAGGAACTGGGCGCCGACTACGCCGGGATCGCCTATGTCACCGCGACGGTGACGGTGTGGGACACCGATCCGCGCGCCGCCGACGAGAAGCTGCGCCTGGTCGAGAAGGTCATCCAGGGCCGCGACTTCACCGCGATGGCCGAAACCATCAACGCGGTGGACGCCTGGCTCGGCAGCCTGCCCGGACACGTTTACGCCAATGTCCGGCAGCCGCCGATCTCCACCCTCAATCTCGCCCACATGATCCCCCTCAGCGCCGTGTGGGCGGGGCCGGAACGGGACGAGCACTTCGCAGCGCCCCCGCTGCTATTCGGCAAGACCGAAGGCTCGACCCCGTTCCGGTTTTCCCTGCATGTCGGCGACGTCGGTCATACCCTGATCGTCGGCCCGACGGGCGCCGGTAAATCCGTTCTGCTGGCGCTGATGGCCTTGCAGTTCCGCCGCTATGCCGGCGCTCAGGTCTTCGCCTTCGATTTCGGCGGTTCGATCCGGGCGGCGGCGCTGGCGATGGGCGGCGATTGGCATGACCTCGGCGGCGATCTTTCCGATGGCTCGGAAACCTCCGTCAGCCTTCAGCCGCTGGCCCGCATCCACGATGTTCCCGAGCGCGCCTGGGCCGCCGACTGGATCGTCGCCATCCTGACCCGTGAAGGCGTCGCCATCACGCCGGAGGTGAAGGAGCACATCTGGACGGCGCTGACCTCGCTGGCCTCGGCGCCGGTCGAGGAACGCACCATCACCGGCCTTTGCGTGTTGCTCCAGTCCAACGACCTCAAGCAGGCGCTTCGCGCCTATTGCATCGGTGGCCCCTATGGGCGGCTGCTCGACGCCGAACGCGAGCATCTCGGCACGGCGACCGTGCAGGCGTTCGAGACCGAGGGGCTGATCGGCACCGGCGCGGCGCCGGCGGTCCTCTCCTACCTCTTCCACCGCATCGAGGACCGCCTCGACGGATCGCCGACCCTTCTCATCATCGACGAGGGCTGGCTCGCGCTCGACGACGAAGGCTTCGCCGGCCAGATCCGCGAATGGCTGAAGACGCTCCGCAAGAAGAACGCCAGCGTCGTCTTCGCCACGCAATCGCTCTCCGACATCGACGGCTCGTCCATCGCGCCCGTCATCATCGAGAGCTGCCAGACCCGGCTGCTCCTGCCGAACGAGCGAGCCATCGAGCCGCAGATCACCGCGATCTATCGCCGCTTCGGCCTCAACGACCGCCAGATCGAGATCCTCGCGCGGGCCATGCCCAAGCGCGACTACTACTGCCAAAGCCGCCGCGGCAATCGCCTGTTCGAGCTGGGGCTGTCGGACGTCGCCCTCGCGCTCTGCGCTGCTTCCGCCAAGACCGATCAATCCGCGATCGCACGGCTGCTCGCCGAACACGGGCAGGCCGGCTTCCTCGTCGCCTGGCTCCGCCACCGCGATCTCGGCTGGGCGGCCGACCTCATTCCAACGCTCACCCTGAAGGATAAACTGCCATGACCTTGCTTCGCTCCCGCGCGGCGCGGCTCGCCGCCGCGCTGCTCCTCGCCCCTGTCGCGCTCACCCCAATGCTGGCGACGCCGGCCCAGGCCCAATGGACCGTGTTCGACCCCACGAACTATGTGCAGAACGTGCTGACGGCCGCCCGCAGCCTTCAGCAGATCACCAACCAGATCACCTCGCTTCAGAACGAAGCGCAGATGCTCATCAATCAGGCCCGCAATCTGGCGAGCCTGCCCTACTCGTCGCTGCAACAGCTTCAGCAGTCGGTGCAGCGCACGCAACAACTGCTCCAGCAGGCTCAGAACATCGCCTACGACGTCCAGCAGATCGACCAGGCGTTCCAGACCAAATACGCCAATGTGTCGATGTCGGCGTCGGACGCGCAACTGATCACCGACGCCAAGACCCGCTGGCAGAACACGGTGGGCGGTCTGCAAGACGCCATGCGTGTGCAGGCCACGGTCGTCGGCAATATCGACACCAACCGCACGCAGATGTCGGCGCTGGTCGGCGCCAGCCAGTCGGCGACGGGCGCCTTGCAAGCGACACAGGCCGGCAACCAGCTCCTCGCCCTCCAGGCCCAGCAGCTCGCCGACCTCACCGCCGTCATCGCCGCCAACGGGCGAGCACAGGCACTGCAATCGGCGGAACAGGCCGCCGCCGCCGAACAGGGCCGCGAACAGCGCCGCCGCTTCCTGACGCCGGGGACCGGCTATCAGCCCGGCAACGCGCAAATGTTCCACGGCAACTGAGGGCGACCCGATGGACGGCAAGACCCTCGCGCGCCTCGGCGCTGTCGTCTTCGTCGCGATCGCGGTCACGGCGACCGCGATCGAGATGACCCGCAAGGACGACCGGCAAAACAGCCCGACGGCGCAGACGCGCACCGTGACGGAACGCGATCCGCTCGGCGCGGAGCTGGCGCGGTGCAGCGCCATGGGCGAAGCCGGGCCGCGCGATCTGTCCTGCCTGCGAGCGTGGGACGAAAACCGCAAGCGTTTCCTCGGTCAGTCGGCTCCGGCTCCGGCACCCGCGCCGGCGGGACCGGCGACATTGTTCCCGAACGCCCCCGCCGAGGCGGCTCCCGACGACGCCGCGCCCGCCATTCAGGCGGAGCCCTCTCGGCCCGAGGTGCGCTGATCGTGGGCGGCACCGGCGTCATCGACCATTTCCTCGAGGTCTTCACCCGCTACATCGACGGCGGCTTCGGCCTTCTGCAACCCGAGGTCGGCTTCATCGCCACGACGCTCATCGTCATCGACGTGACGCTCGCCGCCCTGTTCTGGAGCTGGGGCGCGGACGAGAACATCATCGCCCGGCTGGTGAAGAAGACGCTGTTCGTCGGTGTTTTCGCCTACATCATCGGCAACTGGAACAATCTCGCCCGTATCGTCTTCGAGAGCTTCGCCGGCCTGGGCCTGAAGGCATCCGGCACGAGCTTCACCGTCACCGACCTGCTGCGTCCCGGCAAGGTCGCGCAAACCGGCCTCGACGCCGGACGGCCGCTGCTCGATTCCATATCCAGCCTGATGGGCTACTGGTCGTTCTTCGAGAACTTCATCCAGATCGTCTGCATGTTGTTCGCCTGGGCGCTGGTGCTGCTCGCCTTTTTCATCCTCGCCATCCAGCTCTTCATCACCCTGATCGAGTTCAAGCTGACTACCCTAGCCGGCTTCGTGCTGATCCCCTTCGGCCTGTTCGGCAAATCCGCCTTCATGGCCGAACGGGTGCTCGGCAACGTTATCTCGTCCGGTATCAAGGTGCTGGTGCTTGCCGTCATCATCGGCATCGGCTCGACCCTGTTCTCCGAGTTCACCACTGGCTTCGGCGGCGCCACGCCGTCGATCGACGACGCGATGGCGATCGTGCTCGCCGCCTTGTCGCTGCTGGGCCTCGGCATCTTCGGCCCCGGCATCGCCAACGGCATTGTCTCAGGCGGGCCGCAGCTCGGGGCAGGCGCCGCGATCGGAACCGGCCTGGCCGCGGGCGGTGCGATCGCGGCCGGGGCCGCTGCCGCAGGCGCGGCTGTTTCCGGCGGCGCGGCCCTTTCCGGTGGCGCTGCCGCCGGCAAG
>NZ_JASCOO010000084.1:0-17112 GCF_029959485.1 Stenotrophomonas sp. PS02301 | reverse complement strand
TTTCACCCGCTGCGTGACCCTGCGCGATACGTGGGCGGGGTAAGCTGCCCCGGGCGGGGGCCAGGCCCGGGCCGCCCGATCTCACCTGCGCAGCCCTGCCATGGCAGGGCCTGCGCTCCAGCTCCCCTGCGACCGGCGCAGCCCTGCGCCGGCGTGCGCGTGGCCGTGTTCAGCGCGGGCACGGCATCCCTACGCGCGGCCCGATACACTGCCGCTGCGCCATCTTTGAAGAGGTTCATGTCCCGATGCTGTACGCGCAAGTCCATCTCACCCTGCCCGCCTGGATCCACGACCAGATCGATCTGGGCCGTGTCTATCCCGAGGATGCCGACAAGGTCGCGCTGGCGATCGAATTGTCGCGCCTGAATGTCGAGGCGCAGACCGGTGGCCCGTTCGGCGCCGTGGTGTTTGGGCCGGACCATCGTGTGATCGCCGCCGGCGTGAACCGCGTGGTCCCGCATACGACCTCGCTGGCGCACGCCGAGAACATGGCCTACATGCTGGCCCAGCAACGCCTGCAGACCCCGCGCCTGAACGATGTGCTGTCGCCGATCACCCTGGCGACCTCCTCCCAGCCGTGCTGCCAGTGTTACGGCGCCACCATCTGGGCCGGTATCGATCGGCTGCTGATCGGTGCCAGCGCGCAGGACGTGGAAGAACTGACCCCGTTCGACGAGGGTCCGCTGCCGGCGGACTGGATCGGCGAACTCAACACGCGTGGCATCGAGGTCGTGCGCGACATCGAGCGCGACGCTGCACGCGCGGTCCTGCGCCAGTACGGAGAGATCAACGGTGCCCATTACTGATATCCGCGCTTCGGGCGCGATGCGATGAGCGGCCTGCTGTGTCTGTGCCGCCAGGGCTTTGAACCGGAACTGGCCGCCGAGCTGTCCGAGCGCGCGGCGTATGCCAACGTGGCCGGCTATGCGCGCACCCAGCGCAATGACGGCTACGTGGTGTTCGTCACCGAGGAAGGTGCGGCGCTGTCCAAGGCCTTGTCCTGGCGCTCGCTGATCTTCGCCCGGCAGAAGCTGCAGGTGCTGGCCGAGCTGCCGCAGCTCGATGCCGCCGACCGCATCACCCCGATCATTGCCGCGCTTCAGGGGCAGCAACGCTTCGGCGACATGTGGGTCGAGCATCCGGACTCGGATGAAGGCAAGCCGCTGGCCGGCCTGGCCCGCGCATTCGGCAATGCACTGCGCCCGGCGCTGCGCAAGGCCGGCCTGCTGACCGACAAGCCGAACACCGGCCTGCCGCGCCTGCACATCGTGTTCGTCGATGGTCGCCATGCGTTTGTGTGCGTGGCCGATACCCGCGACAGCGCGCCGTGGCCGCTGGGCATCCCGCGCCTGAAGCTGCTGCCCGATGCGCCTTCGCGCTCGGCGCTGAAGCTGGATGAAGCCCTGCTCACCCTGATGACGCCGGAAGAGCGCGAGCTGCTGGTCAAGCCGGGCATGCGCGCGGCCGATCTGGGCGCTGCACCGGGTGGCTGGACGTGGGTGTTGACCCGCCAGCACGTGAAGGTGATCAGCGTGGACAACGGCCCGTTGCGCGAGCATGTGCTGGAGACCGGCCTGGTTGAACATCTGCGCGCCGATGGCTTCCACTGGCAGCCGGAGACCCCGCTGGACTGGATGGTCTGCGACATGGTCGAACAGCCGCGCCGCGTGGCCGAGCGCATGGCCACCTGGTTCCGCGAGGGCTGGTGCAAGCATGCGATCTTCAACCTCAAGCTGCCGATGAAAAAGCGCTGGGATGAAACCCGCCTGTGCCTGGAGCTGTTCCAGGAGCAGGCCGGCAAACCGCTGCACCTGCGCGCCAAGCAGCTGTATCACGACCGCGAAGAAATCACGGTGCTGGCTTCGCCGCTGCGCTGACCCACGCGCACCACCGGTACCGCCGGGCACCCGGCGCCCCCACCTCAGATATACGGAGTTCCCATGCGACGCATATCCAGCCTCACCGTGCTGCTGTCCCTGCTGCCCACGCTCGCCCTGGCCCAGGTCCGCACCCCGCCGCCGGCGGTCAGCGAACCGCTGCGCGAGGTGCCGGCCAGCGTGCGCGCGCAGCCGCTCTCGCAGGGAGAGGTGACCCATCAGGTGACGCTGGCCGCACCGGCCGGCGAAGCCGCGGTGACGGTGCGTTCGGTGCAGCCGGTGAGCGTGGTCGGTCAGTACCGCATCGCGTTCGCGGCGCTGGATGTCGACGGCGATGGCTTCATCAGCCGCGCCGAGGCGCAGGCCAACCCGGCGCTGGCCGATGAATTCAACGCGCTGGACGTGAAGCGGCGCGGCACGCTGGATCGCGCCGATCTGGCCGGCTGGCTGATCGACTGAGCGCGCCGGTCACAGCCCCGCCGCGCGTTTCCAGAACATCGATACCAGCGGCGGCAGCTTGCCGGCGCAGCCCAGCGCGCGACCGCGCGCCAGGGTCAGGTGCATCTCATCATTGGAGAACACCGTGTTGATCGCATCGAAGCTGTACGCAGCGACGGTGTTTTCACTGCGGCGCTCGCGTGCCCAGCGCTGCAGGCGGTGCGGTGACATCCAATCCTGGCGGCGCTGCTGTGCGGCCAGCACCATCGTCCGCAACGCGGCGACATCGCGCAGGCCCAGATTGACGCCCTGCCCGGCCAACGGATGCACCACATGCGCCGCATCGCCGAGCGCGAGCACGCGGCCAGCGACGTAGCCGGTCGCCAATTGGCGGCGCAGCGGGAAGGCCGCGCGTTTGGAGGCCAGGGTCATCGCCCCCAGCCGCCCGGCAAAGGCATGGGTGAGCTCACGGCCGAAGGCGGCCTCGTCGAGTGCCAGCACGCGCTCGGCCTCGGCCTCGGGCAGCGTCCACACGATCGAACTGCGCTGCGCGCTGATCGGCAGGACCGCCAGCGGGCCGGTCACCAGGAAGCGCTGCCACGCCGTGGCTTCATTGTTCTTTTCGGTATCCACGTAGGCAACCACGCCACGCTGGCCGTAATCCTGGCGGGTCACCTCCAGCCCGGCCAGGCGGCGCAGGGTGGATTCGGCCCCGTCGGCGGCGATCGCCAGCGACGCGTCGAGCCGACGGCCGTCGTCCAGGCGCAGGCGTACCCCGTTGGCGTCCTGCTCCAGCGCTTCCACCCGCGCCGGGCAGCACAGCTGCACGCCGGCCGCGGGCAGTGCCGCCCACAGGCGGTCCACCAGCAGATCGTTCTCGATGATCCAGCCCAGTTGTTCGCGGCCGAGCGTATCGGCATCGAAACGCAGTTCATCGCCGCCGGCCGCATCCCAGACCCGCATGCGGCGGTAGGCACAGGCGCGTGCGGCAGTCACCGCCGGCCACACCCCGAGCGCGGCCAGCAGCTGGGCGTTGTCCGGCGCGAACGCATACACGCGCAGATCCGGTTGCTGCGGCTGCCAGGCGGCTGGCTCGCGACCTTCGACCAGCGTCACCGTCAACCCGGCATCGGCCAACGCCAAGGCACAGGCCGCGCCGACCACGCCGCCGCCGACCACCACCACATCCTGCGGGCGCCGGCTCACAGGCCGGCTCCGCGGCACAGCGCCGGCACCTGGCCACGGAAGCCCATCGCGCCGCCGACCAGCATCGACTGCATCGGCGTCGCCTGCGCAGCCAGCAAGCCGAGCGACCGCAAGGGCCGCATCAGTGGCGCCGGGTTGCTGGTCAGGCGTGCCAGACCGCCGGAGAAGGCGATGGTCTGCTCGCGGTCTTCCAGACGTCGTGCCACATGTTCGCGCAGCAACGCATCGCTGCCGGCATCGTCAGCCTCGGCGACCAGCTCGGCCAGGGTCAGCGCATCGCGCAGGCCCAGGTTGAAGCCCTGTGCGCCCAGCGGATGGATGGTCTGCGCGGCATTGCCAAGCAGGACGGCGCGCTCGCCGACCAACGCCTGCGACAACACCTGGATCAACGGATACGCGCTGCGCGGCCCGCTCTCCAGCAGGCGGCCGGCACGCCAGCCGATCGCGCTCTGCAGGCGGCTCACCCAGCCGGCATCGTCCAGCGCCATCACCGCCTCGGCCTGATCGCGGGCAACGCCGTGCACCGCGCCGAAGTGACGATCACCCCGTGGCAGCAACGCGGTCGGGCCGGTGTCGGTGAAGCGCTCGTACGCGGTGCCGTCCGGCGCACGGGCGGCACGCACCCGCGACACAAACAGGGTCTGTCGGAAATCATGCTCGTCCACGCCGATGCCCAGCGCGTCGCGCACGCCACTGCGGGTGCCATCGGCACCCACCACCAGGCGGGCCGACAGGCAGCGCTCACCGCTGTCATCGGCGATGAACACCTGGCGGTAGCCGTCCACCGTGGCGCCCAGGCGCACGAACCGGGCCGGACGATAGCGGGTCAGATGGGTCAGCGTCTGCAGCCGCGCCTCCAGCGCCTGGCCGAAATCGCGGGCCACGACCACCTGGCCGAACCACGGGCGCTGGTACTGCGCGGCCTCCATCTGCACCCGGCCGAAATCGCCGGCACGGCTGACATGGATACGGGTGATCGCGCCCGGCGCAGCGGCCAGCGCCTGCATCACGCCCAGCGCGGTCAGCGCATTGACGGTGGCCGCAGCAAAGCTGAGGTTGCGCTGGTCGAACACCGCCGGCAGCGTACCCAGCGGCGAGGCCTCGACCAGGCCGACATCGCGGCCGGCACGGTCCAGGGCAATGGCCAGGCTGGCACCGACCAGCCCGCCACCTACGATCACTACATCATGTCGTTCACTCATGCCCGCCATGATAAGGGTTCGCCCGTTCCGGCGGCGTGCGGCGGGCTGCCGCAGCAGGCGCTAGAATGAATGCCTGCCCTTACCCGTCACCGCCATGACCTCCACTGCCCAACGCGCCTTCGTCCTGTCCGTGCTCGTGCTGCTGATGGCGGCGACCCGGGTCAATCATTTCGCGGCGATTCCGGATGCGTCCTGGGCGGTGTTCTTCATCGGCGGCTTCTACCTGCGCCAGTGGACCCGCTGGGCGTTCCCGCTGCTGATGGCGTTGGCGGTAGTGGTCGACTGGATCGTGATCCGCCGCAGTGGCCTGGATTTCTGGCAGCACTACTGCGTCTCCCCCGGCTACTGGATGCTGCTGCCGGCGTACTTCGCCATGTGGGGCGGCGGCATGCTGCTGCGCGGCGGCTATCACGGTGCCACCTGGGCCGCGCTGGGCAAGGGCGCGCTGTTGCTGGTCGCGGCGGTGGCGGTCTGCCATCTTTTCGCCCAGGGCGGCTTCTACTGGACCAGTGACAACGTGGCCGCCCCCACCCTCGGTGGCTGGGCGAAAAACTACAGCGACTGGTTCCTGCCCTACCTGCGCACCGCCGCGGTCTACGTCGGCCTGGCCGCCGCCCTGCAGCTGGCGACCGAACAGGTCGGCAAACTGCTGCAGGCGCGCCGCGACGTGCTGCACTGAGCGCGGCAGGGCTCCCCGATGGGCAACCGCCTTTCCCGTATCTATACGCGCACCGGTGACGATGGCAGTACCGGGCTGGGCGATGGCAGCCGCGTGGCCAAGGACGACGCCCGCGTCGCCGCCTACGGTACGGTCGATGAGGCCAACTCTGCGCTCGGGGTGCTGCTCGCGGCACCGCTGCCCGACGACGTCCGCGCCCTGCTGACGGTGATCCAGCACCAGCTGTTCGATCTGGGCGGCGAGCTGTGCATTCCCGGCCATGCCGCCATCCACGCCGCCGACATCCAGGCGCTGGAGCAGCAGCTGGACCACTACAACGCCGATCTACCGGTGTTGAAGGAATTCATCCTGCCGGCCGGTGGCGAAGCGGCCGCCCGCTGCCACCTGGCCCGCACCATCGTGCGCCGGGCCGAGCGTGAGACGGTCACGCTGGCGCGCCGGGAGACGGTCCGCCCGGAAGCGTTGCACTACCTCAACCGCCTGTCGGACCTGCTGTTCGTGCTCGCGCGCGTGCTGGCCCGCGCCGACGGCCACGGCGAGGTGCTCTGGCGCCATGAGCGCCGCCACGCCTGAGCGGCCCTGCCGCCCCACCCGGATATCCTGCCCGCATGCTGGTTTTCACCCACCCCGCCTGTCTGCAACACGATCCCGGCCGGGGCCACCCCGAATGCCCGGCGCGCCTGCAGGGCGTGCTCGATGCGCTCAAGGCGGCCTATCCGGACCAGCTGGACTGGCGGCAGGCGCCCCCGGCCAAGCTGGGTGAGCTGGCCCGGGTCCATGACAGCGAACTGATCGACCTGGTCCTCACGCCGCAGACCGAGCCGCTGCGGCTGATCGACATGGACACCATGACCTCGCCCGGCTCGGCCAGTGCGGCCCTTCACGCGGCCGGTGCCGGCGTGGCGGCGGTCGATGCGGTGATGCTCGGCGAAGACCCGGTCGCGTTCTGCGCCGTGCGCCCGCCGGGCCACCATGCCAGCGCCAACACGGCGATGGGCTTCTGCCTGTTCAACAACATCGCCATCGCCGCGGCCTATGCCCGCGACCGCTATGGACTGGAGCGGATCGCCATCGTCGATTTCGACGTGCACCACGGCAACGGCACCCAGGACATCTTCATCGCCGATCCCGGGGTGGCCTACTACAGCACCCACCAGGCCGGGTTGTTCCCCAATTCCGGCCTTCGCCGCGACCGTGGGGCCGGTAACCTGATGAACATCCTGCTGCCCCCGGGCAGCGGCGGCTTCCGCTTCCGCAACACCTGGGCCGACGAGATGCTGCCGGCCATCGATGATTTCCGCCCGCAGCTGCTGCTGATCTCGGCCGGCTTCGATGCGCACATGCGCGACCCGCAGGCCGACCTGATGCTGGAAACCGAGGATTTCGCCTGGATCACCGCCGAGCTGCGCGGGCTCGCCCGCCGCCACGGCGCCGGCCGGATCGTCTCCATGCTCGAGGGCGGATACGACCTGCAGGCCTTGGCCGAGTGCAGCGTGGCGCACGTCGGCGAGCTGCGCTGAGGCGGCCCGGCCCGGGTTGCGAATGAACCCGGCCCCCTGCATCGGCGCGACCTTCATTGCCCCTATGCAAGGGATGGGGCAAGCTACGATCCGTTTTCTCCCGAATCCGATACCGCGTGCGCCGAGCCCTCCGCCTGCTGCCTCTCCCCCTCAGTATCGCCATCTGCTTGCCGGCCCTGGCCGACGACAAGCCGGTCAACTGGGGCCTGTGCCCGGTAACCGACGTGCTGCCCGTGTTCGACGATGCGCCCAAGGCCGACAAAGCCGCGGCCGCCACGCGTGGCCAGCAGCCGACCGATATCGAGGGTGACCAACTTTCCGGTACCTCCGTGGTGCCCAACTACCAGGGCAATGTCGCGCTCAAGCGTGGCGACCAGTTCCTGGGGACCGACAACCTGAGCTTCGATACCGAGAGCGGCAATTACGTCGCCGAGGGCAACGTCCGCTACCAGGACTCCTCGATCCGGATGAAGGCCCGTCGTGCCGAGGGCAACCAGGAAAGCGATACCCACAAGATCAGCGACATCCAGTACCAGCTGGTGTCCCGCCGGGGCAATGGCGGTGCCGAGTCAATCGACCTGCAGGGCGCGGTGGGCCAGATGCATCGCTCCACCTACACCACCTGCGATCCCTCGCAGCCGGTGTGGAAGCTCTCGGCACCGCAGATCGAGGTCGATAACGACGCCGGCTTCGGCACGGCGCGCAACGCGGTGCTGCGCATCGGCAAGGTGCCGGTGCTGTGGGCGCCGTACTTCAAGTTCCCGATCGACGACCGCCGCCAGACCGGCCTGCTCTACCCGCAGATCGGCCTGTCCGGCCGCAACGGCTTCGACTACACCCAGCCGATCTATCTGAATCTGGCGCCGAACTTCGACGACACGCTGATGCCGCGCTACATGAGCAAGCGCGGTTTCATGCTGGACAACGAATTCCGCTATCTCTACGACGGCGGCCGCGGCGAGCTGCTGACCGCCTACCTGCCCAACGACAAGCTGCGCGACAAAGATCGCGGCCGCGTGGAATTCAGCGGGTACCACAACATCAACGCCAACTGGCAGGCCCGTGCCAGCCTGGCCTGGGTCAGCGATGAGCGCTATCTGGAGGATTTCTCCAACCGGCTGCTCGGCGTGACCACCTCCAACCTGCAGAGCCAGATCGGCATCTACGGTACCGGTGAGAACTGGACCGGCGGCCTGATGGCCGACTATTGGCAGCTCACCGATTACACGCTGACCGAAACGTCCCTGCCGTATGCCCGCCAGCCGCGCCTGTTCGTCAATTGGGACAAGCCGCTGCTGCCGTGGCTGGAAACCGGCGTGTATGCCGAAGCGGTGAACTTCACCCATCTGGACGTGCACGAGAAGTTCGGCGTGGAACAGGAATACGAGCGCACCGGCGTGTCACGCGCCGTGGATGGCGGCTCACGCCTGGACGTCAAGCCGTATGTCTCGATGCCGTTCAGCGGCGCGGCCTGGTATGTCACCCCGACCCTGGCCTACCGCTACACCGGGTATGACCTGGAGCGCGGGCTGGCCGATGACATCCGCCGGCAGAACCTGATCGCGGCCGGTATCGATCCGGCCACCGCGACCCCGGACCAGCTGCGCGGCAACACCTCGCCGAGCCGCAGCCTGCCGATCGGCACCATCGACGCCGGCCTGTTCTTCGACCGCGAGACCACCATCGGCGACACCCGCTTCCTGCACACACTGGAACCGCGCCTGTTCTACCTGCGTACGCCTTACCGCGACCAGAGCGACCTGCCGGTGTTCGATACGCGTGACTTCACCTTCAGCTGGGGCCAGCTGTTCCGCGATTCGCGCTACTCCGGCGCCGATCGCCAGAATGACGCCAACCAGCTGACCATGGCGGTGAGCACCCGCTTCATCGACCAGGACACCGGCAAAGAGCGCTTCTCGGGGAGCCTCGGCCAGATCCTGTACTTCGATGATTCGCGGGTCACGCTCAACAGCAGTGAAACGCCGGTCGAGCAGGGCAAGTCGGCCTGGATCGCCGATACGAACTACATGATCAACGACCGCTGGACCCTGGGTGCCACCTATCAGTGGGATCCCAAGTACAAGCGTGAGGATCTGGCCAGCGTGCGCGCGCGCTACCTCATGTCCAACGACGGCATCGTCAACCTGACCTACCGCAGCCGCTTGAATCCCCAGGCCTCGACCACGGCGACCCGCCGCGACCGGACGCTGCTGGAGCAGGCCGACCTGTCCTTCCTGTACCCGCTGAACGAGCGCTGGAGCCTGGTCGGACGCTATTACTACTCCATCCAGGACCGCGCCCCGCTGGAAATCATCGGTGGCGTGCAGTGGGACAGCTGCTGTCTGGCCGTTCGCGCCATCGCCCGCCGCTACGTGCGCAATCGCGAAGGTGAACTCAACAACTCCTTCCAGATCGAGTTCGTGCTCAAGGGCCTGAGCTCCATCGGCCAGAACACGGACCGCACCTTGCGCCGTGCTATTCTCGGGTACTACCGAGACGACCTCTATCTGGTGCCGCCCAGCAACACCGGTGCAGCCCGCGACGACTACGATCCGAATCAGATCCCATGACCAAGACCCTTCCCGTACTCCTCGCCTCCCTGCTGGCGGTCTCCTCCGCGACGGCCCCGTTGCAGGTGCTGGCCCAGCAGGGTCAGCCGCTGGACCGCATCGCGGCGATCGTCGATGAGGACGTCGTGCTGCAGAGCGAACTGGACCGCGCCGTCCAGAACATCAAGGCCCAGTACGCCGGTCGTGAAAACCAGCTGCCGCCCGATGATGTGCTCAGCCGCCAGGTGCTCGAGCGCCTGGTGCTGGTGAAGCTGCAGGTGGCGCGTGCCGAGAGCAGTGGCATCAAGGTCAGCGATCAGGAACTGAACCAGGCCATCAACGCCATCGCCCAGCAGAACGGCTCCACCCTGGATGCCCTGCGCCAGCGTCTGGCCAGCGATGGCCTGGATTTCAACGATTTCCGCGATTCGGTGCGTGACGAGATCACCGTCCAGCGCCTGCGCCAGAGCTTCGCGCAGAGCCGCATCACCGTCAGCGAGGGCGAAGTGGATGGCGCGCTCAAGCAGCAGGCCACCGTGGGCACCCAGTACCACCTGGCCCACATCCTGATCGGCCTGCCGGAAGGCGCCACCGCCGAGCAGATCACCACCGGCCAGAAGAAGGCCGATGGCGTCAAGGCGCTGCTGGACAAGGGCGAGATCGACTTCAACGCTGCCGCCGTCCGTTATTCGGACAGCCCCAACGCGCTGGAAGGCGGCGACCTGGGCTGGCGTTCGCTGGATGAAATCCCGAATGCCTTCGCGCAGATGATGAAAGAGATGAAGTCCGGCGACGTGGTCGGCCCGCTGCGTGGCCCCAGTGGCTTCCAGCTGCTGAAGCTGGTCGAGGTGCGTGATGCCAGCGCGGCCGCTGACGGCGGTCACACCATCACCGAATACCACGCCCGTCATATCCTGGTCCGCATCACCGACCAGCAGGACAATGCCGCGGCCAAGGCCAAGATCGACACCCTGCGTGCCCGCATCGCCGGCGGCGCCGAGTTCGATGCAGTGGCCAAGGAATCCTCGGAAGACAACAACAGCAAGGGCCAGGGCGGCGATCTGGGCTGGTTCCCGGCCGATGCCTTCGGCCCGGATTTCGGCAAGCAGGTTGAGGGCATCACCGACGGCGGCGTGAGCCCGCCGTTCCGTACCGATGCCGGCTGGCACATCGTCCAGCGCGTCGCCACGCGCCAGACCGATGCCACCACCGACAACCAGCGCGCCCAGATCCGTGAAACGATCGGCCGCCGCAAGCTGGAGGAAGAGTACAACCGCTTCCTGCAGGAACTGCGTGGCGAAGCCTACGTGGATATGCGCGGCTATGCCCCGGGTGCCGCGGCGACCACGCCGCCGCAGTCCTGATCCATGCTCCCGCAGCTCGCGCTGGTACCGGGCGAGCCGGCGGGGATCGGCCCGGAGCTCTGCCTCCGTCTGATCCAGCAGCCGCGCACCGATTGCCGGCTGCTGGCCTTCGCCGACCCGGACACGCTGCAGGCTGCCGCCGCTGCGCTGTCGCTGCCCCTGCAGCTCCTGCCTGAAGACACCATCGCCCGCCAGCCGGGCGATCTGCCGTTGCGCGCGGTCCCCAATGCCGTGCCCTCGCGTTTCGGCACGCCGGATCCGGCCAACGCCGGGGCCGTGATCGGCGCACTGCGCCAGGCCGGGCAGGCCTGCCTGTCCGGTGAACTCGCTGGCGTGGTCACCGGCCCGGTGCACAAGGCGGTCATCAACGAGGGCGGCATCGCCTACAGCGGCACCACCGAACTGCTGGCCGACCAGGCCTGCACCCCGGTGGTGATGATGCTCGCCAATGACATCGTCCGGGTCGCCCTGGCCACCACCCACCTGCCGTTGCGCGCGGTGGCCGATGCGATCACGGCCGATGGCCTGGCACTCACCCTGAAGATCATCCACGACGCCCTGCAGCGCGATTTCGGGCTGGCCTCGCCGCGCATCGCCGTGCTCGGGCTCAACCCGCACGCTGGCGAAGACGGTCATCTGGGGCGCGAAGAACTGGACCTGATCATCCCGCTGCTGGCGCGCCTGCGCGCCCAGGGCATGGACCTGGCCGGGCCGCTGCCGGCCGACACCGCCTTCCTGCCGGCCAAGCTGGCCGGGTTCGACACGGTGCTGGCCATGTACCACGACCAGGGCCTGCCGGTGCTCAAGTACAGCGGCTTCGAGCAGGCCGTCAACATCACCCTGGGCCTGCCCTACCCGCGCGTCGCGGTCGACCATGGCACCGCCCTGGATCTGGCCGGCCGCGGCCTGGCCGACCCGTCCAGCCTCCTCGCTGCCACCGCGCTGTGTGCCCGGCTGGCGCGCCAACGTACACTGGTGCCATGACTTCTTCGTATTCCTCCTCCGGCGCGCCCGGTTTTTCCGGCCCTGCCAAGAAGCAGCTCGGCCAGCACTTCCTCGCCGACCGCAGCTACATCGACAAGATCGTGCTGGCGGTCAGCCCGAAAGACGGCGACCGCCTGGTCGAGATCGGCCCGGGCCAGGGCGCGATCACCTTGCCGCTGCTGCGCCGCCACCCGAAGCTGACCGTGATCGAGTTCGATCGGGATCTGGTCGGCCCGCTGGCCGCCGCCGCCGAACCGCTGGGCGAGATGACCATCATCCACCGCGACGTGCTGCAGGTGGACTTCACCGAGTTGGCCGCCGGCAGCCCGATCCGCCTGGTCGGCAACCTGCCCTACAACATCTCCTCGCCGATCCTGTTCCATGCGCTGGACCACGCCGCGATGATCACCGACATGCACTTCATGCTGCAGAAGGAAGTGGTCGACCGCATGGCCGCCGATCCGGGCAGCAAGGTGTATGGCCGGCTGAGCGTGATGCTGCAGGCGTTCTGCAAGGTGACCTCGCTGTTCGTGGTGCCGCCGGGTGCGTTCCGCCCGCCGCCCAAGGTCGATTCGGCGGTGGTGCGGCTGGTCCCGCGCGATCCGGCCACGGTCGGCATCCTGGACCGCAAGCGCTTCGCCCATGTGGTCAAGGCCGCCTTTGGTCAGCGCCGCAAGACCCTGCGCAACGCGCTGCAGAACGTGTGCACGCCCGAGCAGTTCGAAGCGGCCGGCGTGCGCAGCGATGCCCGCGCCGAGCAGCTGGACGTGGCGCAGTTCATCGCGCTGGCCAACGTCCCGTACGAGGCTGACGCGCCGCAAGGTTGAGCGCGCCACCTCGTGGCCAGCACCGGCCGCGCGCACGTGGAACCGCCTGACATCCATGACGGGGGCGCTGCCAGCTTGGGCAGCACTCATCTCATCGTGCACAACATTCACTAAACTGCCTGCATGAACGACGCTGCAAACTACGCGATCTCCGTCGAGGTCGCCCCCCGCTTCCTCGATGACCAGTCCACCCCGGAGGACGGCCGCTACGCGTTCGCCTATACGATCCGCATCCTCAACCGGGGTCGCGTCGCGGCACGGCTGGTGGCCCGCCACTGGCGGATCACCGATGCCAATGGCCGCATCGAGCATGTCGATGGCGATGGGGTGATCGGCGAACAGCCGCGGCTGCGCCCCGGTGAAGACTTCCGTTACACCTCCGGTGTCATGCTGGAGACCGAGCACGGCACGATGCAGGGGCACTACGACATGGTGGCCGACGACGGCACCGAGTTCGCCGCCCCCATCGCGCCGTTCGTCCTGACCGTTCCGCGCACACTGCACTGATGGAGGCGCACGCATGAGTGTCTGGGCCATCGGCGACCTGCAGGGCTGCTACGACGTCACCCAGCGGTTGCTGGAAAAAATCAACTTCGACCCCGCGGTCGACACGCTGTGGTTCTGCGGCGATCTGGTCAACCGCGGGGGGCAGTCGCTGGAAACCCTGCGCCTGGTCCATTCGCTGCGCGAGAGCAGCGTGATCGTGCTGGGCAACCACGACCTGTCCCTGCTCGCGGTCGGTGCACGCACCGAGGAAGAGCAGCGCAAGGTCAACCCGGATCTGCTGCGCATCGTGCAGGCCGAGGACCGCGACGAGCTGCTGGACTGGCTGCGTCTGCAGAAGCTGGCCCATGTGGACCGCGAGCTGGGCTGGATGATGATCCACGCCGGGCTGGCCCCGAAGTGGACCACCCAGCTGGCCGAAAAGCATGCCCGCGAGGTCGAGCAGCAGCTGCACGGCAGCGGCTACCGCAAGCTGTTCCGCAACATGTATGGCGACAAGCCCAGCTGGTCCCCCGGGCTGGCCGGCTACGACCGCTCCCGCGCGATCATCAATCTGTTCACCCGGATGCGTTACTGCACCCCGCGGGGCCGGATCGGGATCGAAGACAAGGGCACGCCGGGTACGCAGGAACAGGGCCTGTACCCCTGGTTCGAAGTGCCGGGCCGCGCCGAGCGCGATCTGAAGATCGTCTGCGGGCATTGGTCCGCCCTCGGCCTGACCATCACCCAGGGGGTGCATGCGATCGATACCGGCGCGGTCTGGGGTGGCAAGCTCACCGCACTGCAGCTGGATACCGAAGAACTGCGCGTGGTGCAGGTGCCGGGCCGCGATGTGCCCAAGCCGGTGTCCGCGCCGCGTCCGCCGGCTCGCCGGCCGGCTGCCGAGGGTGCGCAGCCGAATGGGCGTCCACCGCGCCAGGGCCAAGGCCAGGGGCGCGACCGTGGCCGGGGCGGCCAGGGCCGACAGGGCGGTGGTGCGAAGCCCGCGCAGAACACCGAGCAACAGCAACAGCCGCAGAACAACGACGTCACCAGCGACGCCGAATGAGCCGCAGGCCGGTCAGTACGACCGGCCTGCCTGCAGCGCGCGCTCAGGCGCGGCGGTAATCCACGAAATCGAACGCGAACGCGTGCCGCTCGTCGGCCGCGTGGTGTTCGCGCGCCACCTCCACCCACAGCGCCGGATCGACCGGCGGGAAATGGGTATCGGCCGGTACAGTGGTCTGTACCCACGTCAGGTGCAGATCGGTGGCCTGGGCCATGGCCAGACGATAGATCTCGCCGCCACCGATGACGCACAGCTCTTCGGCCCCCGCAGCGCCCGCTGCCTGCAGCGCCTGCTCGATCGAGGCCACCGCCTGCATGCCGTCGAACGGCACCTGCCCACTGCGGGTCAGCACCAGATTCAACCGGCCCGGCAAGGCACGGCCGAGCGACTGCGCGGTCTTGCGCCCCATCAGGATCGGCTTGCCGACGGTCAGCGCTTTGAAGCGCTTGAGATCGTCCGGCAGCTTCCATGGCAGGTCGTTGTCACGGCCGATGCCGTGGTCGGTGTCCAGCGCGGCGATCAGGGAGAGCCTCATGCGCGTGTTGCTCACACCGCCACCGGGGCCTTGATCGCCGGGTGCGGGTCGTAACCATCGATGCGGATGTCATCGAACTGGAAACCGAACAGATCGGTCACGTCGGGTTTCAACCAGAGTTTCGGCAGCGCGCGCGGCTCACGTGCGAGCTGTTCGCGGGCCTGCTCGAAATGGTTCGAGTACAGGTGCGCATCGCCCAGGGTGTGCACGAAATCGCCGACGCCCAGCCCGGTCGCCTGCGCCACCATGTGGGTCAGCAGCGCGTAGCTGGCGATGTTGAACGGCACGCCGAGGAAGATGTCGCCGCTGCGCTGGTACAGCTGGCAGCTGAGCTTGCCGTCCACCACATAGAACTGAAACAGATTGTGGCACGGCATCAACGCCATCTGCGACAGCTCGCCCACGTTCCAGGCACTGACCACCAGCCGGCGCGAATCCGGGTTGCGCTTGATCTCGTCCACCAGCCACTGCATCTGGTCGATCGCCCCGCCATCGGCGGTGGCCCAGCTGCGCCACTGCTTGCCGTAGATCGGGCCGAGGTCGCCGTTGGCATCGGCCCATTCGTCCCAGATCCGCACCTGGTGCTCCTTGAGATACCCGATGTTGGTATCCCCCTTCAGGAACCACAGCAGCTCATGGATGATCGAGCGCAGGTGCAGCTTCTTGGTGGTGACCAACGGGAAGCCGTCATTGAGATTGAAGCGCATCTGCCAGCCGAACACGCTGCGCGTGCCGGTGCCGGTGCGATCGGACTTTTCCGTGCCGTGCTCCAGCACATGCTCAAGCAGCTCCAGGTAGGCCTTCATGCCTTGGCGCCCGCGGTAGCGACCGGCAGGACCGGCTGCAGCACCGGCGCACGGCGCGACAGCGCCAGCAACACCAGGCCGAAGGCCACCAGCGGCAGGCTGAGCAGCTGGCCACGGGTGAACCAGTCGAAGGCGAGGTAGACGCCGTTGTCGGGCATGCGCACGAACTCGACCGCGAAGCGGAAGATGCCGTACATCAGCGCGAACAGGCCGGCGATGACGTAGCGGTGGCGCGGCTTGGCCGACACGGCCCACAGCACCACGAACATCACCAGGCCTTCCAGCAGCGCTTCATACAGCTGCGAGGGATGGCGGGCGTACTGGTTGAGCGCGCCGGTGGCGAACTCGGCCTTCAGCGTGGCCAGGTCCAGCCCGTTCAACGGCGCCGGCAGGCCGCTCGGGAACACCACGCCCCAGGTGCCATCGGTGTACTTGCCCCACAGCTCGGCGCCGATGAAGTTGCCGATGCGGCCGAAGCCCAGGCCCAGCGGCACCAGCGGGGACATGAAATCGAGGGTATCGAACAGGTGCAGGCGATGCTTGCGCGACCACCACCACGCGGCGAACAGCACGCCGAGCAGGCCACCGTGGAAGCTCATGCCGCCGTCCCAGACCTTGAACAGCAGCAGCGGGTTGTGCAGGAATTCCGAGGTGGCGTAGAACAGCATGTAGCCCACGCGGCCACCGACGACCACGCCGAGCATCGCGTAGAACAGCAGATCGGAGAAGCCGTTGGCATCGACCCCGGGCAGGCGCCCGGCCGCGATCCGCTTGCGCCCCAGCCACCAGGCGGCGGTGAAGCCGAGCAGGTACATGATGCCGTACCAATGCACCTTGATCGGCCCAAGCGAGATGGCGATGGGGTCGATGTCGTGGAAATAGATCATGGGCGATGCCTTGCAGGGATGCCGATATTCTAGCGCCGCCCGGGAGCGGCCTCGCGGTGGCCCCGATCACGCGGTTGCCGGGCTTCAGCCCAGCATCTGCGGCGTGTCCGGCAGGCCGTCATCCTGTGACCCCGGAACGGGCGGATAGTGCCCGGCCAGCAGGTCGGAAACCTCTTCGATCGCCAGCAGCACGCCCTCCTGCAGCGCGCCCTCGCGCAGCCGCTGCTGCATGTGCGCGCAGATCGCCTGCCACTGCGCCTCACCGATGCGCCCACGCAGCCCGCGGTCGGCGACCAGCTCGATGGCATGGTCGGCCAGCAGCAGGTAGATCAGCACGCCGTTGTTGTGTTCGGTATCCCAGGTGTGCAGCTGTGCGAAGGCCTGCTGTGCGCGCTGCTGTGCGGTGATGCCCTGCCACAACGCGGCCAGCGGCAGAGCCGCTTCCACCGCGAACATCACCTGGCCACCGTGGCGCCGCTCGCCGGCAGTGATCGCATCGGTGATCGCCTGCAGATGTGCGGGTGGGAAGGCGCGCCGCACCGACGGGGAAAACACGTGCCGGAGCCAGCGCATCACCAGCCTCCCGAGGCGCCACCGCCTCCCGAACGTCCACCCCCTCCACCCCAGCCGCCTCCACCTCCGCCGAAGCCCCCGCCGCCGCCACCGAACCCGCCACCGCCCCAGCC
>NZ_JASCOO010000083.1:0-17330 GCF_029959485.1 Stenotrophomonas sp. PS02301 | reverse complement strand
CCGCCCCCCCCCGCCCCCCCCCCCCGGCCCCCCCCCCCCCCCCCGGCGCCCCGCCGCCACCCCGCAGGCTTGGCCGGGCAAGCCCCGGATACGCTATGATGGGCAGTCTTTTCGCACGCATTAATCGCCGACATGATCGAGCTCAATCCTGTCCGCCAGCGCATCACCGATCTCACCGATCGCGTGCTCTCGCTCAGGGGGTATCTTTGACTACGACGCCAAGAAAGAGCGTCTGGAAGAAGTAACCCGGGAACTGGAAAACCCGGATATCTGGAACAACGCCGAGTACGCCCAGAACCTTGGCCGCGAACGCGCCAATCTGGAGAAGACCGTCGGCGGCATCGCCACGATCCTCGACGGCCTGGCCGAATCGGGTGAACTGCTGGAACTGGCCGAAAGCGAACAGGACGAAGAAACCGCCCTGGCCGTGGTCAGCGACCTGGACAAGTACCAGAAGCACGTCGAACAGCTGGAGTTCCAGCGTATGTTCTCCGGGCAGATGGATACCGCGGCGGCCTTCGTCGACATTCAGGCCGGCGCCGGCGGTACCGAAGCCCAGGACTGGGCCGAAATCCTGCTGCGCATGTACCTGCGCTGGTGCGAATCGCGCGGCTGGAAGACCGAGCTGATGGAAGTCTCCGGCGGCGACGTCGCAGGCATCAAGTCGGCCACGCTGCGCGTGGAAGGCGATTACGCCTATGGCTGGCTGAAGACCGAAACCGGCGTGCACCGGCTGGTGCGCAAGTCGCCGTTCGATTCGGACAACCGCCGCCACACCAGCTTCACCTCGGTGTTCGTGTCGCCGGAAGTCGATGACAACATCGAAATCGACATCAACCCGGCCGACCTGCGTACCGATGTGTACCGCTCCTCCGGCGCGGGTGGTCAGCACGTCAACAAGACCGAGTCGGCGGTGCGTATCACGCACATCCCGACCAACACGGTCGTGGCCTGCCAGACCGGCCGCAGCCAGCACCAGAACCGCGACAACGCGATGAAGATGCTGGCCGCCAAGCTGTACGAGCTGGAAATCCAGAAGCGCAACGCCGAGCGCGATGCCGTGGAAGCCACCAAGTCCGACATCGGCTGGGGCAGCCAGATCCGCAACTACGTGCTCGACCAGAGCCGTATCAAGGACCTGCGCACCGGCATCGAACGCTCCGATACGCAGAAGGTGCTGGATGGCGACCTCGACGAATTCGTCGAAGCGAGCCTGAAGTCCGGCCTGGCCGTGGGTGCCAAACGCACCGACGCCTGACCGTCGGGGCCGCCACGCGCGGCCCCGATCCGTTGTGCCCGGGCCACGCCCGGTTTCGCAATCCGCCCCGACCATCGGCATGATGGCGGGGACCGTCCCTCCCCCCGACATACATAGACCCACGCCATGAACGATCAGACCGCCGCGCCGCAGCCCCCCGTCGACGAGAACAGCCTCATCGCCGAGCGCCGCGCGAAACTGACCGCCCTGCGCGGGCAGGGCATCGCCTACCCGAACGATTTCCGCCGCGAGCACTTCGCCGGGACCCTGCAGGCCGAGTTCGCCGATGCCGAGCAGTGGACCGCCGAAGCGCTGGAAGCCAGTGACCGCCAGGTCAAGATGGCCGGCCGCCTGATGGCCAAGCGCGTGATGGGCAAGGCCAGCTTCGCCCAGATCCAGGACGAGTCCGGCCGCATCCAGCTGTTCCTGCAGGGCAGCACCCTGGGTGACGCCTACACCGCCTTCAAGGGCTGGGACGTGGGCGACATCATCGCCGTCGAGGGTGGGCTGACCCGCACCAAGACCGGTGAGCTGTCGGTCAAGGCCACCAGCATCCGCCTGCTGACCAAGTCGCTGCGCCCGCTGCCGGACAAGTGGCACGGCCTGGCCGACGTGGAGCAGCGCTACCGACAGCGCTACGTCGATCTGATCGTGACCCCGGAGTCGCGCGAGGTGTTCATCAAGCGCTCACGCATCATCCGCGCCATGCGCGCCTGGCTGGACAACCGCGACTTCCTGGAAGTCGAAACGCCGATGATGCATTACATCCCCGGCGGCGCCACGGCCAAGCCGTTCACCACCCACCACAACGCGCTGGACCTGGACCTGTACCTGCGCGTGGCCCCGGAGCTGTACCTCAAGCGCCTGGTCGTGGGTGGGCTGGAGCGCGTGTACGAGATCAACCGCAACTTCCGCAATGAAGGCGTCAGCACCCGCCACAACCCGGAATTCACCATGATGGAGCTGTACGAGGCCTATGCCACGTACACCGAAGTGATGGACCTGACCGAAGGCGTGATCCGTGACGTGGCCAGCAAGGTGCTGGGCACCACCACGGTGGAGTGGGACGCTGCCACGATCGATCTGGCCCCGGCCTTCCGCCGCTGGCGCATGGACGAAGCGGTGCGCCACCACAACCCGGAGATCAGTGCGGCCGACTGCACCGACCGCGATGCGCTGGTAGCCCATTGCGAGCGCCTGAAGATCCGCATCAAGCCGTCCTACGGCTGGGGCAAGCTGCTGCTGGAGATCTTCGAAGCTACCGTCGAGCACACCCTGATCCAGCCGACCTTCATCACCGACCACCCGGTGGAAGTCTCGCCGCTGGCCCGTGCCAACGATGACCAGCCGGGCTATACCGACCGCTTCGAGCTGTTCATCAACGGCAAGGAGCTGGCCAACGGCTTCTCCGAGCTGAACGATCCGGAAGACCAGGCGGCCCGTTTCCAGGCCCAGGTCACGGCGAAGGAGGGCGGTGATGACGAAGCCATGCATTACGACGCCGATTACATCCGCGCGCTGGAGTACGGCATGGCGCCGACCGGCGGCCTGGGCATCGGCATCGACCGGCTGGTGATGCTGCTGACCGGCAGCAGCTCGATCCGTGACGTGCTGCTGTTCCCGTACATGCGTCCCGAAAACTGAGACCTGGGTCCGGGCGTGCTTGGGGCGCGTCCGGATGGGGGTTCCGCTCCCGTGGCCGCGCGAGTATGGTTTCTGCGTGGCCTTAGCAAGGTGCTATGGCGTGATGGCCACGGACCATGACGGGTCGCAGCAGGTGCTTACATTGGCATCACACTGTGACGACGATCATGAACTGGGGTGTTCATGACGGGAGGCGGACCCATGCAAGGTGCCAGTGTGCTGAGCGGCGGAGTATCCTCTCCGCAGCATGTTCCAGTGTGGTCAAGGAAGAAGGCAGAAGCAGCCTTGAATATTGTCATCGTTGACGACCAGACGTCCGCGCGTACCATGCTGCGCCATGTCATCGAAGACATCGCGCCGGAACTGTCCGTGCACGACTTCGGCGATCCGCTGACGGCGCTCGCCTGGTGCGAGTCGCATGCCGTGGATCTGCTGCTGCTCGATTACCGCATGCCGGAAATGGATGGGCTCGAGTTTGCCCGCCGGTTCCGCCGCCTGCCCAAGCACCGCGACATCCCTGTGATCCTGATCACCGTGGTTGGCGATGAGCCGATCCGCCAGGCCGCGCTGGAAGCAGGGGTGATCGATTTCCTGGTCAAGCCGTTCCGCCCGCGCGAACTGCGCGCGCGCTGCTACAACCTGTTGCAGCTGCGCCAGCAGTCGGAGAACGTCAAGCAGCGCGCGCTGTCGCTGGAGCAGCGGCTGCTGGCCAGCATGCACGAGGTGGAAGAGCGCGAGCGCGAGACGCTGTCGCGGCTGGCACGGGCGATCGAGTTCCGTGATGCCGGCACCAGCGCCTACCTGGAGCGCATGGCGCATGTCGCCGGCCTGATCGCCGAGCAGCTCGGGCTGCCGGAGGAAGAGGTCAAGCTGATCGAGATGGCCGCGCCCCTGCACGACATGGGCAAGATCGCCATTCCCGATGCCGTGCTGCTCAAGCAGGGCAAGCTGAGCGACGAGGAGCAGGCGATCATGCGCCGGCACCCGCGGATCGGCTATGAACTGCTGAGTGGCAGCCAGAACCGTTTCATCCAGGTCGGCGCGCTGATCGCGCTGCGCCACCATGAGCGCTACGACGGCAGCGGCTACCCGGATGGGCTGGTCGGCGATGCCATTCCGCTGGAAGCGCGGATCGTGGCGGTGGCCGATGTGTTCGACGCCCTGATCTCACCCCGTCCGTACAAGGAAGCATGGACCATGGAAGCCACGCTGGCCTATCTGTACGCCCAGCGTGGCCGGTTGTTCGACCCGCGCTGCGTTGATGCCCTGCTGCGCGGTCGCCTCCAGCTTGATGAGATCTGCGCACAGCACTCCACTGCGTCATCCCGCCCGGGGATGTGATATGCGTCGTCTGTACCCGCGCCTGAAGCAACGTCTGGCGCAGCGCCCGGATACCGAGCACGGCCAGGCGATCGTGCGCATCGTGCTGATCACCCTGATCCTGCTGTACGTGCTGATGCCGGGGCCGCGGCACGATCTGCCGCCGGCGCAGTACCACGGCGTGCTGGCGATCGTGCTGACCGGCCTGACCCTCTCGCTTGGGCTGTTCGGCTGGCTGCTGTGGCGGCCGGGGCGTTCGGATCCACGCCGGGTGGCCGGCATGCTGGCCGACTACGGGCTGATCGCCGCCGGCATGGTGCAGATGGGTGAGCCGCTGGCCTGGGTCTACATCGTGGTGATGTGGGTGACGGTCGGCAACGGCATGCGCTATGGCAACAACTATCTCTATGTGGCCGTGGCGATGGCCATGGTCAGCTTCGGCAGCACCGCGCTGCTTACGCCTTACTGGGAACGCAATGCCCGGCTGGCGTTCGGCCTGTGGCTGGGCCTGGCCGCGGTGCCGCTGTATTTCTCCACGCTGCTGCGCCAGTTGACCCGGGCGATGGCCGAGGCGCGCCGTGCGAGCGAGGCCAAGAGCCGCTTCCTGGCCAACATGAGTCATGAATTCCGCACGCCGCTCAACGGGCTGTCGGGCATGACCGAGTTGCTGGCCACCACCAAGCTCGATGAAGAGCAGCGCGAGTGCGTCAATACCATCCAGGCCTCCTCGCGCAGTCTGCTGGCGCTGGTGGAAGAGGTGCTGGACATCTCCGCGATCGAAGCGGGCAAGCTGCGCGTGACCGCCGAAGACTTCGCCCTGGCCGATGTGATCCAGGCGATCGGGCTGATCCTGCTGCCGCAGGCCAAGGCCAAGCGATTGGACTACCGGGTCAAGGTCGCCGATACCGTGCCGCCTTTGTTGCGCGGCGATCTCGGTCACCTGCGCCAGATCCTGCTCAACATCGCCGGCAACGCGGTCAAGTTCACCGACCATGGCCGGGTCGAAATCCGCGTCGGCGTGCTCAATGCCGAATCCAATGGCGGGGTGCGGCTGCGCTTCGACATCCTCGATACCGGCATCGGCGTTGCGCCGGAAATGCGCCCGCGTCTGTTCGAAGCCTTCGAGCAGGCCGATGTCAGCATGGCCCGCCGGCACGAAGGCACCGGCCTGGGGACGACCATCGCCAAGGGCCTGGTCGAGGCGATGGGCGGCGACATCGGCTACGAAGAAAACCCGCCGCAGGGCAGTCATTTCTGGTTCGAGCTGCCGTTCGCGCCGCCGCGCGTGCCGTTGGGCGCGGTCACCCCGGCCCTGGTCGGCGACGGGCTGCCGGACCGCAACGGCAATGTCATCGCCTTCGCCGATCCGTTCCTGCGCCACCGCGCGCGCGTGCGCAGCATGCACATCCTGGTCGCCGATGATCATGAGGCCAACCGGATGGTGTTGCAGCGCCTGCTGCAGAAAGCGGGCCACAAGGTGCTGTGCGTCAACGGTGGCGAAGCGGTGCTGGATGCGATGGCCGAGAGCGATTTCGATGCCGCCATCGTCGATCTGCACATGCCCGGCATGAGTGGCCTGGACATGCTCAAGGAGCTGCGCGTGATGCAGGCCGGGGGCGGTCCGCGCACGCCGGTGCTGGTGCTCAGCGCCGATGTCACCCCCGAGGCGATCCAGCGCTGCACCCAGGCCGGTGCGCACACGTTCCTGGCCAAGCCAGTGGTGGCCGTGCGGCTGCTGGACGTGCTGGCCGACATCGCCTCCAACGGGCAACTCAAGGCCAGCGCGCCGATCGTGCGCACCGCCACCGTATTGGATGGCGTGCTGGATCCCGGCGTGCTCGACGAGTTGGCTTCGCTCGGCATGGGCGATGGCTTCGAGCGCGAGTTCATCCGCCAGTGCCTGACCGATGCCGAGCAGTGCGTCGGTGTGGCGCTGGCCGACGGCGAGCGCGGCGATTGGGTGCATTTCCGTGAGCAGGCCCACGCGATCAAGGGCGTGGCCAGCAATCTGGGCCTGGTCCGCGTGGCCAACCGCGCGGGCGACCTGATGCGCATGGCCGATTGGCAGCTCAAGAGTGAGTGGCGTCAGCGCGTGACCCTGCTGCAGGCCGGGATCAAGGAGGGCCGTCAGGCACTGGATGCGCGTGCCCAGCGCAAGGCACAGGGGCACGCCGACGACGGCGGCGACATGCGCTGAGCGGGCAACACTAAAAAAGCCCGGCGGCAGCCGGGCTTGAACAACACAGGGGAGGGGAGGACTCAGGCGACGTCGAGGGTGGCGCGGCGGGTCTGGGCCTTGATCAGGCGGTCCATGGTGCGCAGCGACTTGTCGCCCAGCGCCAGCGCCGAATCGACCCACACTTTGGTGATCTCCAGCAGTTCGTCGTAGCGCACGGCCTGGGCCAGGTTGCGCGCGGCATTCATCGCCAGGTACGAGTGCGGAATGCGCTGATGCTGGCGGATCAGATCCTCGACCGCCTTGACCCCCTGGCCCTTCGGCACCAGCACGTCGACCACGCCCATGGCGTGCATCTCTTCGGAGGAATACACGCGGCCGTCCAGGATGATCTTCTCGGCCAGCTGCGGGGCCACGCGCTTGCACAGGAACGAGTACGCGCCCATGCCCGGGAACAGGCCGAACAGCACTTCCGGCAGGCCCATGCCGCAGCCTTCCTCTGCCACGATGGTGTGGCAGGCCAGCGCCATCTCCAGGCCGCCGCCGAGCGCGTCGCCCTGGATCAGCGCGATCGAGCGCACGTCGCCACCGAAGCCGGTGTGCAGGTGATGCACGCCTTCCACGCAGCGCTGTGCGTAGGTCAGCAGGCGGTCGCGGTTGCCCTCGCGGATCAGGCGGGTGAACAGATCCAGATCGCCGCCCAGGTTGTAGGCATTCGCATCGGAGGCGAGCACGAAATGGCGCAGCTTGCCGCTGTTGCGCTCGGCCGGGGTGCGCGTGATGGCGCTCATGAAATTCCACATTTCATCGAGCATGTCCTTCCGGCAGCACGGGCGGATGCCGCTGGCGGCATCGGCGTGCATGTACAGCCAATGGGCATCGTCGTTGCCCGTGGTGTCGGTGCGGATGGTGGCGTAGCGGTGGTTGACGGGCAGCTTTTCAATGGTGCTCATGGCGATTTCCTCGGAGGCTGGCCCGCTGGGAGGACGGTGGGCGGCGGGCCTGACGGGTCCACACGCCGCGATCCTACACCCCCGGCATCTCACGCAATGCAAAAGGCCCCCGCCGTTGCCGGCAGGGGCCCTGTGAAGATGCAGCCGTTGGGGAGCCGTTACGGCGCGGGCGTATCGCGCAGTTCGCGGCGCAGGATCTTGCCGACGTTGGTCTTCGGCAGCTCCTTGCGGAACTCCACGATGCGCGGATGCTTGTAACCGGTCAGGTTGGCACGCGCATGCTCCTTGACCATTTCCGCGGTGAGGTTGGGGTCCTTCTTGACGATGACCACCTTGACCACTTCGCCGGATTTCTCGTCGGGCACGCCGACCGCGGCGACTTCGAGCACGCCGGGCATCATCGCGATGACGTCTTCAACCTCGTTGGGATACACGTTGAAGCCGGACACCAGGATCATGTCCTTCTTGCGATCCACGATGTAGAAGAAGCCCTGCTCATCCATGCGCGCCATGTCGCCGGTGTGCAGCCAGCCCTCGGCATCGACCGCCTGCGCGGTGTCCTCCGGGCGCTGCCAGTAGCCCTTCATCACCTGCGGGCCCTTGATGCACAGCTCGCCGACTTCGCCGGCGGCCAGCGTCTTGCCGGCGTCATCCTTCACGCAGGCATCGGTGGACGGGATCGGCAGGCCGATCGCGCCGTTGTACTCGGCCAGGCTGAGCGGATTGATGCAGGCGGCCGGCGAGGTCTCGGTCAGGCCGTAGGCCTCGACCAGGGTCACGCCGGTGACCTTCTTCCAGCGCTCGGCGACGGCGCGCTGCACCGCCATGCCGCCCCCCAGGGTGACCTTCAGCGAGGAGAAATCGACCTCGTCGAAGCCGGGCGTGTTGAGCAGGCCGTTGAACAGCGTGTTGACGCCGGTGATCGCGGTGAAGCGGGTCGCCTTGAGCTCCTTGACGAAGCCCTTCATGTCGCGCGGGTTGGTGATCAGGTAGTTGCAGCCACCGAACTTCATGAAGACCAGGCCGTTCGCCGTCAACGCGAAGATGTGGTACAGCGGCAGGGCGGTGATGATCACCTCCTTGCCCATCTCGATCCCCGAGGCGGAGATCCAGGCCGAAGCCTGCTGCATGTTGGCGACCAGGTTGCGGTTGGTCAGCATCGCACCCTTGGCCACGCCGGTGGTGCCGCCGGTGTACTGCAGGAAGGCGACGTCGTCGTGATCGATCTCGACCTTGGGCAGGGTGTGGCGGCTGCCCAGCTTGAGCGCCTGGTTGAAGCGGATCGCACCGCGCAGGCTGTAGTTGGGCACCATCTTCTTGATGTACTTCAGCACGAAGTTCACCACGATGCCCTTGGCGCCGAGCATGTCGCCCAGGCCGGTGGTCACCACCTGCTTGATCGGGGTATCAGCGATGACCTGCTGCACGGTGTCGCAGAAGTTGTCGACCACCACCAGCACGGCCGCGCCGGAATCCACCAGCTGGTGCTTGAGCTCGCGGGCGGTGTACAGCGGGTTGACGTTGACCACGGTCAGGCCGGCACGCAGCACGCCGAAGGTCGCGATCGGGTACTGCAGGCAGTTGGGCATCATCAGGGCAACGCGGTCGCCCTTCTTGAGCTGCAGCTCACCGAGCAGGTAGGCGGCGAACTGTTCGACCAGTGCGTCCGTTTCCCCGTAGGTCAGAACCTTGCCGAAACTGGAGTAGGCGGGGCGGTCGCGGAACTTGGCCACCGAGGTGTCGAAGACGGCCGACACCGAATGGAACTCGTTGACGTCGATCTCGGCGGGTACGCCTTTGGGATAACTCTGCAGCCAGGGTCGTTCCAGACTCATATTCCCCCTCCAGGAAACGTGGATGATGTAACGCGATGACGGAGAGTATCCGTCGTTTCATGCCTCGGCAGCATACCGTCCCGAATGGGAAACGCGAAGGGCCGGTGAAGAAAGGCGGCGGAGAGGGTTCCCGGGCGCGCTGTTTGCGACATGCCAGGTCGATGCCCACGACCAACGGTCGTGGGCTACCGTGGGGATCACGACCGTTGGCGGTGTGACCCGGTGCCGCCGAGAGCGCGGCGGCTGGCTTACTTCTTGCCCGCCAGCTGGCGCAGCACGTACTGCAGCAGGCCGCCGTGCTTGAAGTACTCCACTTCCTTCGGGGTCAGCAGCATCACATGGGCCTGGAAGGTCTTCCTGGTGCCATCGGCGCGGGTCGCGGTGAGGGTGGCCGACTTGCTGGCGCCATCCTCCAGGCCGGTGATGTCCACCACTTCCGAACCGTCCAGGCCCAGGCTCTGTGCGTTGTCGCCGTTCTTGAACTGCAGCGGCAGCACGCCCATGCCGACCAGGTTGGAGCGGTGGATGCGCTCGAAGCTCTCGGCGATCACCGCCTTGACGCCCAGCAGGTTGGTGCCCTTGGCTGCCCAGTCGCGGGAGGAACCGGTGCCGTATTCCTTGCCGGCGAACACCACCAGCGGGACGCCCTCGGCCTTGTACTTGACGGCCGCATCATAGATCGCCAGCTTCTGCGGTTCGCCGCCGTCCTTCGGGAAGTACAGCGTGTTGCCGCCTTCTTCGCCGCCGAACATCAGGTTCTTGATCCGGATGTTGGCGAAGGTGCCGCGCACCATGACGTCATCGTTGCCGCGACGGCTGCCATAGCTGTTGAAGTCGGCCGGCTGCACGCCACGCTCCTGCAGGAAGCGGCCCGCCGGGGAATCCTTTTTGATGTTGCCGGCCGGGGAGATGTGATCGGTGGTGATCGAGTCGCCGAACAGGCCCATCACACGCGCGCCGTGCACGTCGTCGATGTGGCCGACGTCCATGGTCATGCCGTCGAAGTAGGGCGGGTTCTTGATGTAGGTCGAGGTGCCATCCCACTCATACAGATCGCCATCGGGCGACTTGATGGTGTTCCAGCGGGTGTCGCCCTTGAATACGTCGGCATAGTTCTTCTTGAACATCTCCGGCCCGATGGTCGCGGCGATCACGTCGCCGATTTCCTTGTTGCTGGGCCAGATATCGCGTAGGTACACCGGCTGCCCATCACTGCCCGTGCCCAGCGGCTCGGTGGTCAGGTCGATATCGGTGGTGCCGGCGATGGCGTAGGCGACGACCAGCGGCGGGCTGGCCAGGTAGTTCATTTTGACTTCCGGGTGCACGCGGCCTTCGAAGTTGCGGTTGCCCGACAACACCGATGCCACCACCAGGTCACCAGCAGCGATGCCCGCGCTGACTTCGGTCGGCAGCGGGCCGGAGTTGCCGATGCAGGTGGTGCAACCATAGCCGACCACATAGAAACCGATCTTCTCCAGCTCGGCGAGCACACCGGCTTTTTCCAGGTAATCGGTGACCACGCGCGAGCCCGGGCCGAGCGAGGTCTTGACCCACGGCTTGCGGTCCAGGCCCTTGGCCGCAGCGTTGCGGGCGAGCAGGCCGGCACCGATCATCACCGCCGGGTTGGAGGTATTGGTGCACGAGGTGATCGCGGCGATCACCACCGCGCCATCTTTCAGGCGGAATCTGTGACCATCCAGCTCGACATCGCTGTAGCCCTTGGCCAGCTGTTCGTTGCCGACCGCCGCACCGCCGCCTTCGTTGACGAACTTGGAGACGTCGTCATTGCGCTTGTCGCGGTTGGTGGTCAGGCCGACCAGGTTCTCGCGGTAGTTCTGCTTGACGTCTTCCAGCAGCACGCGGTCCTGCGGGCGCTTCGGGCCGGCCAGCGACGGCTTGACCTGACCCATGTCCAGTTCCAGCGTGGCGCTGTAGCTGGCGTGCGCGGTGTTGGCGTCGTGCCACAGGCCCTGGGCCTTGGCATAGGCTTCGACGAGATCGATCTGCGCTTCGCTGCGGCCGGACAGGCGCAGGTAGGTCAGTGATTCCTCATCGATCGGGAAGATGCCGCAGGTCGCGCCGTACTCCGGCGCCATGTTGCCGATCGTGGCACGGTCAGCCAGCGGCAGATGCTGCAGGCCCTCACCGAAGAACTCCACGAACTTGCCGACCACGCCGTGCTTGCGCAGCATCTGGGTGACGGTCAGCACCAGATCGGTGGCGGTGGCGCCTTCGGGCATGCGGCCGGTCAGCTTGAAGCCGACCACCTGCGGGATCAGCATCGACGACGGCTGGCCGAGCATGGCGGCCTCGGCTTCGATACCGCCCACGCCCCAGCCGAGCACGCCGATGCCATTGATCATCGTGGTGTGGCTGTCGGTCCCGAACACGGTGTCCGGGTACGCCACCGCCTTGCCATTCTGGCGCGTTTGTTCAGAGCCGGCGGTCATCACCACGCGGGCCAGGTTTTCCAGATTCACCTGGTGGACGATGCCGGTGTTGGGCGGCACCACCTTGAAGTTGTCGAAGGCCTTCTGGCCCCAGCGCAGGAAGCCATAGCGTTCCTGATTACGCTGGAATTCGATCTTGCCGTTGAGGTCCAGCGCGTCGGGCGTACCGAACACATCGACCTGCACCGAGTGATCGATCACCAGCTCGGAGGGAATCTGCGGATTGATCTGCTCCGGCCGACCGCCGAGCTTGACCACCGCATCGCGCATCGCGGCCAGATCGACCACGCAGGGCACACCGGTGAAATCCTGCAGCACCACGCGGGCCGGCATGAAGGCGATCTCGATGTCGGGCTCGGCCTTGGGGTCCCACTGGGCCACGGCCTGGATGTGGTCCTTGCCGACGGTGACGCCACCATCCTCATGCCGGAGCAGATTCTCCAGCAGGATCTTCATCGAGTAGGGCAGGTGGGAGATGTCGAACGTCTGTCCGAGCTTGGGCAGGCTGAAGTAGTCGTAGGTGGTGCCGCCGACGTCCAGCTGGCTGCGGGTGGAGAACGAATCGCTCATTGCAGATGACTCCTTTGCTGATGGCTTGCAGCGGCTGCGCCGGAACGCGCGCCTGCTTGCGGCTGCCGTCGGGCTCGCTGCGCCCGCCGATCCCTCGCAGTATGCGACAGCGGCGGGGGCGTGCCAGCCCTTGGGCTCAGGACGCAAGGTTACACGGGCATGTGTAGTGCCGATGTCACGGCTGGCCGCGCCACTGGCTCATCAGCATCTGCAGGAAGCGCTCGGCGCTGGGCGAGAGCAGGGCGCCGCGGCGGCGCACGATGCCGATGGTGCGCGAGACCACCGGGTTGCCGATCGGTCGGGTGACCAAGGTCGGGTGCTCGCCATCCGGGGTCGCCATCTTCGGCAACACCGACACGCCGATGCCGGCCTCGACCATGCCCAGCGAGGTGGACAGGTGGGTCACTTCGTAATGCCAGCTGAGCTTGAGGTTCTCGCGCGCCAGCGCACCATCGAGCAGCGTCCGGTTGCCGCTGGTGCGGTGCACCGTAATCAGCTGATGGCGGGCGAGGTCGGCCCATTCAACCTTCTTCTTTTTCGCCAGCGGGTGGTCGCGGCGGCAGGCGAGCACGAACGGGTCTTCTGCCAGGACGTCGAAATCCAGATTGGGATCGTTGGCACCCATGAAGTTGATGCCGAACTCGACCTCGCCACGTTCGACCGCCTGCAGGCCTTCAGTGGCCGGGATGTCCAGGATGCGGAAGCGCACGTTCGGGAAGGCCTCGTGGAAGCGGGCCATCACACTGGGCAGGAAGTAGAACGCGGCCGTGGGCAGGCAGGCGATGGTGACCTGGGCACCGCGGGTGTCGTCCTGGCCCCGCACCGAGAACAGCGAGCCGTCGAATTCTTCCAGCATGCGCCGCACCAGCGGCAGCAGGTTCTCGCCGACGGCCGTGGTGGAGACGCTGCGCGTGGTGCGCTCCAGCAGCGGCGCCCCGACGGCCTGTTCGAGCTTCTGGATGCGGCGGCTGAGCGCAGGCTGGGACACGTGCAGCGCTTCGGCCGCGCGATGGAAACTGCGCGTCTCGGCGATCAGCAGAAAGGCGCGGAGATCCAGGATTTCGCAATTGATGCTCATGGGGTATCAATCATCCAAAAAAGAGCAATTAACAGATTAATTATGCTCATGCCAGTATCGGATCACAGAAGTTCATTGATCTGATAGGCGCATCAATCTAGCACACGTATGTCCAACGATCTCACCAGCATTCCCTGCGTTCTGATGCGCGGCGGCACCTCCAAGGGGCCGTTCTTCCTCGCCTCGGACCTGCCTGCCGATACCGCCCGCCGCGATCGCCTGCTGCTGGAGGTCATGGGTTCGGGTCATCCGCTTCAGATCGATGGCATCGGTGGCGGCAACGCCCTGACCAGCAAGGTGGCGATCATTGATCGCGCCAGCCGGCCGGACGCCGATGTCGACTATCTGTTCGCCCAGGTCAAGGTCGAGCAGCGTGTGGTGGATACCTCGCCCAACTGCGGCAACATGCTGGCGGCCGTAGGTCCGTATGCGATCGAGAAGGGCTTGGTGGCTGCGCGCCATCCGCGCACTGAGGTGCGCATCCACAACGTCAATACCGGCAAGATCATCCTGGCCACGGTGGAAACGCCGGGCGGCCAGGTGGTGTACCGCGGTGACACGCGCATCGCCGGTGCGCCCGGTAGTGCAGCACCGGTCCGGTTGTCGTTCCTGGATGCGGCGGGCGCACGCACCGGTCGCCTGCTGCCGACCGGCAATGCGCAGGAACAGATCCACGGGGTGACGGTAAGCCTGATCGATTGCGCGATGCCGATGGTGCTGATGCGGGCGTGCGATCTGGGCCTGCGTGGCGGCGAGAGCCCGGCCGAACTGAATACGAATGGCGCACTGCTGGCGCGGATCGAAGCGATCCGCATCGAGGCCGGTGCACGCATGGGCATTGCCGATGCCGGGGACAAAGTGATTCCCAAGCCGGTGCTGTTGTCGGCCCCTGAACACGGCGGCGACCTGCAGGTGCGCTACTTCATGCCCCACCACTGCCATACGGCACTGGCGATCACCGGCGGCGTCGGCATTGCCACGGCGGCCGCCACCGAAGGCACCTTGGCCAACACTTTCGTCGGGTGTGTGGACCTGCCTGTGGGGATTACCCTCGAACATCCGAGCGGTGCCCTGGAGGTGGGCTTGAGCCGCAGCTCGGAGCACGCGCCGGTCGTGGCCAGCGTGGTGCGCACCGCCCGTCGCCTGTTCGAGGGTCGCGTGTTCGCCACCTCGTCTCTGGCGACCGACGCCGCCCAATGGACGTCCGCGGCATGACCTGACTTCGTCGGGAGGGGGCGCCGTGCTGGTGTGCCCTCCGGACCCCTGAAAGCAACAACGCACCACAATCCTGGGAGGGATGATGTACAAGCAGATGTTCAAGGCCGCGCTGGTCGCGGCAACGCTGGCGCTCGCCGCGTGCGGTAAAGGTGACGCCGAAGGCGCCGCCGGTGCGGACAACGCGCCGGTCCGCATCAGCGTCGGCTCCTACAACCTCAACAACCTGCCGTTTTTCATCGCCGATGCGAACGGCTATTTCGACCAGGTCGGGTTGAAGGTGCAGACGGAGAACTTCGCCCAGGGCGGCTCGAAGGTTCTACAGGCCCTGGTGGCCAATTCCACCGATGTGGCGGTGGGCTTCTACGATCACACCATCCAGATGCAGGCCAAGCACAAAGAGGTGGTCGGCTTCGTCCTGCTGTCACGCAACTCGGGCCTGGTGATGGCCGGGCGCGAGGACGGCAGCTTCGACCCGGCGCGGCCGGAGACGATCAAGGGCCAGAAGGTGGGCATCACCGCACCGGGCTCTTCATCGGATTTCTTCGTGCGCCATTTTCTTGCCCAGCACGACATCCCGGTGGACAGCATTGCGCTGATCGGGGTCGGCTCGGGTGCCGCCGCGGTGGCCGCACTGGAGCAGGGCAAGATCGATCTGCTGGTGAACTATGACCCGGCAGCGACGCTGATCACCGAGCGCAAGGTCGGGCGCATCATCATCGATGCACGCAGTGATGAGGGCGCGCGTCAGGTGTACGGCGGGCTGTATCCGACCTCGGTGATGTATGCCAACCAGAGCTTCCTGGACAAGCGTCCGGAAGCGGCGACCAAGATCGCCCGTGCCCAGCAGATGGCACTGCGCTTCATCGCCGACAACACCGCCGAAGACATCGTCGCCGCGTTGCCGGATGCCTACATCTCCGGTGACCGCAAGACCTATGCGCGCGCCGTGGAAAACGCCCGCGCCATCTTCACCACCGACGGCCGCTTCGTTCCTGCCGATCTGGAAACTCCGCTGGCGGTGCTGCGCGAGTTCAACAAGGACGTTGCCGGGACCGAGATCGATCTGTCCAAGACCTATACGAACGCCTTCGTCGAACGTGCCAACGCCTCGGCGCCGGCCCAACCGTAACCCACAAGGGAGACTCCCCATGGCACTCAATGCCACCGTGCGTCAGTTCAATGGCGCGCCGCAGCTGGAGCCTGCGCAGACCATGGTCAGCATCAACCGCATGACCATGTCCTTCGGCGACTTCACCGCCGTCCGCGATGTCGACATCCAGGTCGGCAATGGCGAGTTCCTCGCCATCGTGGGGCCAACCGGCTGCGGCAAGAGCACCATCCTCAACTCCGTCGCCGGGCTGCTCAAGCCGTCGGCCGGCGAGATCGCCATCGATGGCAAGCCGGTCGCCGGCGTACAGGAGGCGGTTGGTTACCTGTTCCAGCAGGACGCGCTGTTGCCGTGGAAGACGGCGTACCAGAACGTTGAGCTCGGCCTGCGTTTCCGTGGCGTTGCCGACGCCGAACGCAAGCAGAAGGTCAACGCCTGGCTGGCCAAAGTCGGCCTGACCGGTTTCGAGCACCGCTACCCGCACCAGCTCTCCGGCGGCCAGCGCAAGCGCGTGCAGATGGCGCAGGCCCTGATCGTGGAGCCCAAGGTGATCCTGATGGATGAGCCGTTCTCGGCCCTGGACATCCATACCCGGCACCTGATGCAGAACGAGCTGCTGCGGCTGTGGCAGGAAGATCGCCGCTCAGTGATCCTGATCACCCATGACCTGGAAGAGGCGATCGCGCTGGGTGACCGCGTGGTGGTGTTGTCCTCCGGCCCGGCTGCACGGGTCGTGCGCAGTTTCGATGTCGATCTTGAGCGGCCGCGCAACGTTGCCGAAATCAAGCTGGATGAACGTTTCACCGACCTGTACCGCGATATCTGGGCCTGCCTGCGCGGCGAAGTGGAGAAGAGCTATGCACGCCAAGACTGACCGTTTCATCCAGATCGCGCTGGTCGTCACCGTCTTCGGTGGCTGGCAGGCCGGCACCACGCTGGGCATCATCGACCCGTTCTTCTTCCCGGCACCGCTGGATATCGGCCGGCAGATGTATGCCTGGCTGGCTGATACGTCGTTCTACCAGCACGTCTACATCACCCTGACCGAAACCGCGCTGGGCTATCTGATCGGCACCGCGCTGGGCGTGGCCGGCGGTGTGTGGCTCGGCCTGAGCCGTCGTTCGGCGCGCATCCTGGATCCGTTCATCAAGGGCTTCAACGCGATCCCGCGCGTGGTGCTCGCGCCGATCTTCGTGTTGTGGCTCGGCCTGGGGTTGTGGTCCAAGGTGGCTCTGGCCGTGACGCTGGTGTTCTTCACCACCTTCTTCAACGCCATGCAGGGCGTGCGTGAAGTGAACCCGGTCGTGCTGGCCAACGCCCGCATTCTCGGTGCAGGCCGCAGCGATCTGCTGCGCCATGTGTACTTCCCGGCCGCCGCGAGCTGGATTCTGTCCTCGTTGCGTACCTCGGTAGGCTTTGCCGTCGTCGGCGCCATCATCGGTGAGTATCTGGGCGCCTCGGCGGGCCTGGGCTACCTGATCGCACAGGCCGAAGGCAACTTCAACGCGGTCGGCGTGTTCGCCGGCATCATCATCCTGGCCGCGTTCGTGCTGGTCATCGATGCGTTGCTCGACGTGGTCGAGAACCGTCTCATCACCTGGCGCCCGAACGCCCAGCAGTCAGCCACCAGCTGACCGATCGCCCGGCGGGGGGGGGGGGGGGGGGGGGGGGGCCCGGCGGGGGGGGGCCCCCCCCGCGGTTTGTGTGCCGCCCCCCCCCC